>NZ_MU158678.1:0-100459 GCF_015711935.1 Candidatus Solincola tengchongensis | reverse complement strand
CGGCTGACACCGGTCCCCCAGAACGACATACCCCCCGTCCGGGACTGACTTAACGCAATAGCCCCTTTCCTGCAGGGAGGAACCCAGCTCTTTCGCCCACACGATGTCCCCCGCGCGAGGGACAGGGCTTTCCGCTACCCCGCCGCAGGAGGAAGCGACGAGGCAGGCGAAGAGGATAAAGAGCAGCGGAAGGGACGAAAAGGGCCTGCGACGAAAGCACCGTGCTGCCGGAGAACCTTCGTTTGTACGAGAATTCCTGCTCCCAGTGGGCATTACTCCATCCATGTGCACAAGCCTCCCCCGACACATGAGGTTCCACGTGATCCACGGTCCAGGCTGCCGGTGGGAAGATACGTTTGGTTTCGGGCTGATGCTCGGAGGACAAGGTAGCAACCACAGGCTATCCTTAATCATCCCTCTCGCCTCGAACTCACATGCCGGCGTTGAAGTCCAGGAGACCGGGAAAGGCGCGTCCTTGGGTCTGTGCCGTACGCTCCACCGCACCCGGTGGGTGGACCGCTCTCCTGAGTATCCCGGAGTATGATCGCGCGCACGCCGGGGCAACCATTTCAATCCAGAATGCGGATCTCCGAGGCGGTGGCCTGAACGGGGTAGGACTCCATGACCGGGCCAGTGAAGAACACCTCCACCTTGACCCCCTTCTCGAGGTCGTTGAAGTAAACGCCACTCCCGTCCGAAACGCGGTAGATGCGCGTCTCCGGCATCACCGTCACCCAGGCCCTGTCGTACCTCGTGTCCTCCTCCAGCTCTCCCTCCACCAGGACCTTCCCCACCATGGTGTCCGAGGCGCCCGGGGGTGGAGGCATGGGCACCGCCACCTGAGTGACGTACCCCCTGATGTCCGGGCTCGACGGCGGCTTCCCATCCCCGTCGCCGGAGGGCGGGTTCCCTCCCGGCCGCGGTCCGCAGGCGAGAAACGAGAGGGCCAGAGAGGCCAGGACCACAAAAACGGCCGCCCGGACCGCCATCACGCGTACCAGACCCTTGATCCTCACCTTTACCTCCTTCGTGCCGGAACGTGCAACGAGCACGGGGAATCGATCAAGACGCTGCTTTCTCCCTTCGGAAAATGTTTGTGGATCGACCACGACAATTGTATATCAACCCGCACCAACAGCAATGCTTTACCTCATTCGAACCGGCATGGGCCACGATAGAGAGAGTCGATCCCAGACGCCGTCTTCTCCTCGGGAAAATCTACATGAAAGGGCCAGAGTCATTGTATATCAACCCGGACTAAAAGCGAGGAAGGGATCCGGCCGTTGACTGCTTCAAAGCGGCATCTTCGACGTACTTCCCTTCGCCCGTGTTTAGGACGTCCCGTGAGAAGGGCTCCACATACCGCCCTTCGTTATTCTCCAGGAGATTCAGGAGCCGGGAAGGCCGGAGGTAGGCCACAGCCGGCGAACCGGCATCTTAAACCAAAAGTTCATCCGGGTAAGGACGTGAAAAGCTCATAGCGAAACCGCTACCCTCACCGCTCTTCCTACGCAGGAACTGGGCCCACACTCATGAAGATCCCGGCAGCTTCCGCCGATATCCCGAAGCTCCTCCCGTGTCCGGATAAGCCCTCCGTATCCCAGGCGCAGCGGAGCATTCTTGCGCAAACCAAGCCGGTCGGCGTAATGGAAAGGGCCGGGCTTTCCCCCCGGAATTCCGGAATCGCCGCACGCAGGGAAAGAGCCCGGCCCTTTTGTCGGTCTATTTCCACCCTCTTCGCTAAGTTATTTCCATCCCCCCGCATAATAACCCAGCGAACAGTGGCCCCACTTCCAGCCGCCGCCGTACATGGAGCGCTCCACCACTACTTTGCCGTCCAGGCACTGGACCAGTGTGGACACGTCGTAACCGGTGACCCACATGTTCACCGGGAAGGTGCGCCTGGTCTTGCCCGGTATCTCCACGTTCTGGAGCTGGGCGGGGGCCACCTCCCCGCCGCCGGTCTGGAAGGCGATGTTCACGTGGACCGGGTCGTCGCCCGGGTTCTGGACCAGGATGTAGGTCTCCATGCCCCCGGCGGTGGCACCCTCGGCGAGGTACCATAACGAAGGCGCCGTGGGGTAACCGGCCATGCCGATGGAGGCGTGGCCCCATTGCCAACCGCCACCGTACATGGCCCGCTCCACGACCACGGCCCCGTCCGCACAGGTCACCAGCGTGGAGACGTCATAACCGGTCACGTAGTCGTTGGCGCGGAAGGTGCGCCTGGTCTTGCCCGGTATCTCCACGTTCTGGAGCTGGGCGGGGGCCACCTCCCCGCCGCCGGTCTGGAAGGCGATGTTCACGTGGACCGGGTCGTCGCCCGGGTTCTGGACCAGGATGTAGGTCTCCATGCCCCCGGCGGTGGCACCCTCGGCAAGGTACCATTTACCGGAGAGAACGCTGCTCCCCTTGGACTCCGTGGCCCACGCCCTATCCCCGCCGTACATGGCCCGCTCGCAGATGACGTTCCCGTCCAGGGCCTCCACCCGCATGGAGACGTCGAAGCTGTCCACCCAGCTGTTGACGAAGAAGGTGCGGCGCGACCTTGCGGGGATGGGCACGTTCCTCAGGTCCTCGGGCGCCACCTCCCCCGAGCCGGTCTGGAAGGTGATGTTCACGTGGATGGTGGATCCGTAGGGGTTCTGCACCAGCAGCCAGGTCTCCATGTCCCCACCCGTGGACCCCTCGGCGAAGTACCATTCCGGCGCCGGCTCGAAGGGGCCGGTCACGCCGATGGAGTCGTGGGCCCAGTTCCATCCGTTGCCGTACATGGCGCGCTCGCAGACGAGCTGCGCCCCGCGCGGGGATATGGGTTCCACCACGGTGGAGACGTCGTAGCCGCTCACCCACATTTTCGCCGGGAAGGTGCGGCGGGACTTGGCGGGAATGACCACGTCCTGGAGGTCGGCGGGAGCGAACTCTCCCGACCCGGTCAGGAACTTGATGCGGGCGTGCACCTCGTCGTCGCCCGGGTTCTGGACCAGGATGTAGGTCTCCATGCCCCCGGCGGTGGCCCCCTCGGCCAGATACCAGTCCGGCGTGCTGATCCTGCCGGCCGTATAACGGTAATCCGGAAGCAGGTTCTTGAGGCCGTCGCCGTCCAGATCGGGCATCCCGCCCACGTATCCCGCCAGCGCCTCCCAGCACTTTATCTCCTGAATGCCCGGGGTCCCGGGGTCCTTGTCCACGCGGGTGGTCCCGATATCCACCTGGGCCCCTACGTTGTTGCGTGGTTTGACGCCGAACAAGGCAAGGAAGGAAGCGGTGTAGAAGTTGGTGGCCACCTTGTAGAGCCCCGTGGGGTTGATGGGGCCCACGCCGTCTATCAGCAGGTAGTCCACCTTCCCCCTTGCGGAATCCGTCTTGTCGAACTTGGGCCCGGCGGGCCTGAACCGGTACCTACCCCCGGAGAGCTGGACGAAGAACTGGTTGTCGCCCATGTCCAGGGTGGCGTTGAGCACCCCCCATATCTCCTGGCCGAAGAGGTAGAAGCTGACCAGGGGATAGCCCATCTTGGTGGGATCGTAGGGCGAGCCTCCCAGGGGAAGGGAACGGTAGAGATCGTAAAAGGAGAAGCGGCCCTGCGCCCCCGGTGGGATGTTGGACCTTATGACCCCGTTGGCCTCGAAGGCCAGGACCGGGGGCTCCGCGGGGTTGAGTGCAGCGGCCGTCTGCAGGTAGGCATCGGTGATGAGGTCGCCCAGGTTCGTCTCCACAAAGGGAGGACCATCGTTGATGTAGAACCCACCGTTGCCGCCAAAATCCGTCTCCGCGTAAGGGGCAAGCATGTCGAAGCCCAGGGCTCCGTTGAGGGCCGCCTTGTAAGCGTTGATGGCCGCCTCAACCCCGGGGTGGACGACTACGCTGTCGTTCATCTCGATGGCCTGGGCGGAGCGCACGGAGACCTTGCTCCCGTCATATTCCAGCTCCAGCACGCCCAGATGGGAAGTGTAGGCCCCCGCCTGCACGATGATCGTATTTCCCACCGTTATGGGCGGGTAGTTGAGGTCGTGGCTGTGGCCGCCCACGATGACGTCTATGCCCGTGACCCACTTGGGGAGCTCCGTCTCCTCACGGGTTCCGGAGTGGGAGAGGGCGACGACCACCTGGCACCCCTGGGCGCGGAGGGTGTTCACCATGTTCTGGGCCACCAGAACGCGGTTGATGAAGCTCACCGGGTCCTCCGGGTTGCCGGTCACGTTCCCGAACTTCACCGGCGCGGCGGCTGGGGCCAGGGCCTCAGCCTCCACCCCCAAAAGGCCGAAGATGCCCACCTTGAGCCCGTTGGGGAACTCTTTGACGGTATAGCGCTGGATGGCCAGTTCCGTTCCCTGCTTGTCCGTCTCCGAGAAGAGGGCGGCGAGGCTGTCGTCGGCGGGGTTGGCCTCGTCGAAGTCGATGTTGGCGCAGAGAATCGGGAGGGTCACGCCGTTGGCCTTGGCCGCGTTGAGAGCGGCGGCGCGGTAGGCCGGCCCCAGCTCCATCTCGTGGTTGCCCAGGGCCACGGCGTCGTAGCCCACAGCCTGCATGAGGGAGAGTTCCGCCGCGGCCATGGTCTCCAGCCAGGCGAAGAGGGTGCCCTGCGAGAAATCGCCCCCGCTCAGGGTGAGCACGGGTTCTCCCGCTGCGGCCTTCTCCGCCTTGATGGAGGCGATCTCATGGGCTACGCGGTCGAAGCCTCCCTTAGTGGGATGGTCGGGATAATCGATGGCCGGCCCGTAGGGTATGAGCTCGGAATGCTCGTCGTTGGTGTGCAGGATGGTGAATTTCAGGCTCGTGCCGTTTGCGGCTCGAGATCTCTCAATGGGAACGAGCAAGAACACCACACTCAACGTCAGGAACAGGCAGGCGATAACCGCCATGGACCTTCTTATCCGTTGTGCCGCCAAGGATCCCACCTCCCTTTCTTAAAAATAAAAAACACAACATATATCCGCATACCATAAGGTATGATTTTCTCCCATCATTCCTTTTCTCCCCGGTCGGCTACGTCATTTATTCTATTTCACCCGTTCAATGTTTGTAAACTTGATATGGCAAAAAATGCGAGAGCATCGTAAGCGGAATCGCCTGAACAACCTGCTTTAAAATGTAAGAAAAAGGCCCGCTCCGTGCGGGCCTTGTTGCCAATCTTTACCAGTCGTTGACTCTCGCCGTTCAGTGAGCGGAGGACTCTCCGCTTCCGACCCCCTCTATCTCCACCTTGAACACCAGCGTTTCGCCACTCTTCTCCCCCTCCCTGGATTTGAGAGCCACACTCGTCTCTCCCGGGCGAAGGGCCTCGAAGGTCCAGGTCTCCTCGCCGGGGGCACCCGTCTCCTCCTCGCCTTCCACGTGACTCCCGCCCTTGGCCTCGAAGGTCACGCTCACCAGGGAGAGCAGCCCTTCGTCAAGGGGCTCGGCCAGTTCCCAACGCCGTCCGGCGGTGGGGTCGGATTCGAGGATCACGGAAAACCTGTAACCCTCCTTGAGCTTCACGATCTCCGCGGGGTCCTTGTACTTCTTGGGCTCCTTGTCCCGGGCGCCCTTCTCCTTGACCCATACCGAGAAGGTCAACGTCTCGGCTGAAATTCCCTCTGGAACCTCACCCGCTTTCGCGGAGGTGGGTGCGCTCCACTCTTTAGGCGCGACCACCTCCTCGCTCCCGGCGTGTTCGGAAGCTCCTTCCGTCACCGAGGTGGGAGCACTCCACTCCTTGGGCGCAGTGGCAGCGCCCGTCTCCCCGGATTTGACGCCCTTTGGTTCCTCTCCAAACCCCGCTCCCTCCGCTTTGCCCTCAGGTGCTTCCTCCACAGGAAACTTCTCCCATGAGGGAACGTGTTCCAGAACTATCTCCGCGTGTCCCAGCCCTGCGGCCTTGAAGGTCCATCTCTCCTCGCCGGCCAGTCCCCGACGCTCCGCCTCCGGCTCCTCGAACTCCACCTTCTGGAGGGTCACCACCTTCTCGTCCAACTCCTTCCCAAGCTGCCAGCGGTAACCGGTGGAGGGATTCGATTCCAGGACGATGGTGAACTCCTCACCCTTCTCAACTACTATGGGCACGGAAGGATCCCGATATTCGGCGGCTCCACCCCCCACCTTACACCCCGCTGTGGTTAGGGCAAGGACGGCGGCGAGGAAGACGGCTGAGAGCGATACTGCGATTCTGGGTTTCATTTCCTGGTCCCTCCTTCCGCACGGCCTTCCGCAGGCCACCTCTTATCTCCCCGACCCAGAGGATTATAGCATAGAGGCCGAACCGCCCGGAGAGAGTCTCCGCCCGGCAGAACAATGCAACCCTTTTGTGTCAGGCCTGTTCCTATTTCCATATCCATTCCCTTTCACACCAGGGCAGAAAGAAGCTGTAGCCGGACGGATCGCGGAAGGGGACCCTTCGCCAGAAACGATCGACCTCGGTCATGCCCTTTGATGTACAGGGATAGGCCCGCATGTTCAGGTCTTACAGGGACGAGGAGCAGGGTGAACGTTGGGCACGGCATCCTCCCATGAAGCGGCGGATGATGGACCGTTTTCTCGTATGGCAAGCCGCCACATCATATGCCTTCCCTTCCACTCGGGCAGATCCCGCCCTGTCATCCCTGCCCTATAGCCCAGTGAACGTCTTCGACGCATGCAAGTTCCGTACTGGGGATGGAGAAATCGAGGTGGCCTGCGCACGTTGACCATGGAATCCCACGAAAGTCATCCATTCCACTGCGGGCATATTAAAATTCTTTAAAGAGCGGCTCTGCGTATGTGGTGATGGTCGAAGTGTCCCATGAAGTCCACCCATGGGCATTTGGTGGCGATGTTGGAAATAAACCGCGCTTCCCGTCGCTCCGGCGAGAAGGGTTTGCCTTCATGAAAAGGATCGGCATCCCGGGGGGTGACACCCTTGAAGGCTGGGTGGGAATTCGGTAGGTCTCCGCGCGTGGTCTTCGGGCCGGGCGTTTTACGCCGGCTGGGCGAGGAGGCGGCTTTCCTCGGAAGGCGCGTGCTCCTGGTGACCGGCGCTTCCTCCCTGCAGCGATCCGGGCGCCTGGACGAGATGCTCCGGGAACTGTCGCGAAGGTCCCTGGAGGTTCACCGCCTTGGGGTCCGCGGCGAACCCTCCCCGGAAACGGTGGACCGGGCGGTCCTCGAGCACCGCGGTAAGGGCATCGACCTCGTTGTGGCCGTGGGTGGAGGAAGCGTGCTGGACGCCGACAAAGCGGTGTCCGCCATGCTCCCACTGGGCGACCCGGTGGAGGACTACCTGGAGGGGGTTGGGAAGGCGGCGCACCCCGGGAAGCGTCTCCCCTTCATCGCCGTGCCCACCACGGCGGGCACGGGAAGCGAGGCCACCAACAACGCGGTCATCAGCCGGGTGGGGGAAAATGGTTTCAAGAGGTCTCTCCGCCACCCTTCCCTCTTTCCCGACCTGGCCCTCGTGGACCCCGAGCTGACCCTGACCTGCCCCGCTGAACTCACCGCCGCCTGCGGCATGGACGCCCTCACCCAACTCCTGGAGGCATTTCTCTCACCCCGTTCCGGACCCCTTACCGACGCCCTGGCGCTCAGCGGCATGGAGAAGGTGAGGGAAGGCCTTCTCGCCGCCGTGACCAGGGCCAACGTGGAGGCCCTTTCCCGGCGTTCCGGCGAGCCGGGCCGTTTTCTGGAAAAATATGCTAAAGCGGGGGAGGTGCTCTCCGGGAAGGCGGTAAAGGACGGCCGGGAAGGCTGCCGTGTCCTACTGAATACGCTCGAGAAGTGGTCGGAGGAAATGCGCATACCCCGGCTTTCGGCTTTCGGAATCGAGGAGAAGGACCTGCATCGGTTGGCCGAGGAAACCTCTCTCAAGGACAACCCCGTCACCCTGCCTGCGGAGGAGAGGTTTGCCATCCTTGCCTCAAGGCTCTAAAGTTTGGGGGTATGGGATGAGGATCTTGGGCTGGCCTTGAGGGCACATGCGCGGGAGGCAAGAAACCTCGCGGCCGACCGGGCAGGACAAGGAAACGGTCTTATGGCAGGAGGTCGGAGATGGGATTCTTCGAGGGAAAGACGGCCATCGTCACCGGGGGCGGTTCCGGCATCGGGAGGGCGCTGGCCCACGCCCTTGGGGATGCGGGATGCCGGGTGACCATAACGGACATCGTTCCCGAGCGCATAGGCCAGGTTGTGGAGGAACTCAAGGGGAAGGGCGTCCAGGCCCGCGGCTACCGCGTGGACCACTCGCGTTGGGAGGAGGTGAAGAGGTTCGCCGAGCGCTTTCTCTCCGACTGGGGCTACGTGGACATCCTGTGCAGCAACGCCGGCGTGGGCCTGGGAGGCCGTTTCGTGGAGACCTCTCTCGAGGACTGGGAATGGGTGCTGGGCGTCAACCTCTGGGGATGCATCTATACCCTCCATGCCTTCGTCCCCCATATGATCCAGCGCGGTAGCGGCTCCATATTGATCACCGCCAGCGACGCCGGGCTGGTCTCCATACCGGGAATGGCCGCCTACCAGACCAGCAAGTACGGGGTGGTGGGCCTAGGGGAGACCCTGCGCATGGAGCTCTACGAGCACGGCATCCGGGTGAGCCTCCTCTGTCCCGGTTTCATCAACACCAACATCATCCGCAACGGGAGGATCTACCTCTACAACTCGCAGGGGAGGAGCGCCAAACCGGAGATCGAGAGGTTCTACGCCACGCGGGGCGTGGACCCCTCCGTCGTGGCGGCGGCAGGACTGAAAGCCCTGGAGAAGGACATCGGCATCATGCTCGTCCCCTGGTCGCACTCCGGGCCGCAGTATGTCCTCAAACGCATCTCCCCTCAACTGTACCACGCTCTCTTCCGCTTCCTCTGGAGGAAAGGGATACTGCACCGCTTCTTCGGAGCCCGGCCCTGAGTCCACGGCTCAAGGTGAGGTTTCGAGAAAGAGCGGCGTAAAGAAGGCTTCTTCCAAGCATTCCCTCCATAGGAGAGGGCAAACGGGGTGGCGGGGATTCCGAGACTCAAAAGCCGCGTCGGGGAAAGGCAGGAGCGGGGATTCTCGTCCCATAGTCACCGCCGACCCAGGGGAAAGAGCCACAGATACCCGAGAGGAAGGAAAGCCGCCCTCGCCTGAGCGTTCAAGGCCCTCCATGAAGGGGGCGCCTGGAATCTCCCTCAACGTCGTCGGGCGGCGGCAGAGTCACGCCCTCCCGGGGATGGACCGGCTATCTGGGTGTGGCCGGTTTGAGATCATCCCTTGCGGCTGCCGTAGAGCATGAAGCGGAAGTACTCGCTGTCCTCCAGGCCGGCCCCCAGGGCTCCCACGATCAACGCCAAGCAACTGACGAAGAGGGAGACCCGGAAATAGGCGGAGAGCGGGACCTTCTCCGTGTCCAGGGCCAGCCACCTGCTCACAAGGGCGCGCGGAAAGAGGGCCATGGAGAGGAAGACGTTCAAGGCGAAGAGTAAGGCGAAGAGGAGGGCGAAGCCCAAGAACACGCTGATGAGGGTGGCCACGTCGAAAACCGCTGCGTGCACACTGAGCATCTCCCCCTCTCTCCGCAACAACAGGCGGTGTTTCCAGATCACGAAAAGGGTGGCCAGAAGTATCAGCCCGACGGCCAGAAGGGCCGTTCTCCAGATGTTCTGGCCCATCCCGAGGTCCCAGAACTCGATGGTCATCAGGGAGAGGATGGTGGTGGCCAGCGAGGCGAAGAGGAGGCGAGTGGAACGGTAGACCATGGCCCATGGTCGGAGGGACGTCACCGACCTGGCCACCCATACGGGATGTCTGAACACGATCCTCAGGTACCAGGCCAGCCTCGACATCTCCCGCAGCTCCTCCCGGGGGACTGCCTCGACGAGCTCCCTCAGGTGCATGGAAATCTTCTCCATCGCCCGGGTATCGTACGGGAGCACTTTCTCCTCCCGCAGCAACGCGGGCACTTCGGCTCTCCTCACCCCGTTCAACCTGGCCAATGCCTCTAGGAAAAGGTTGAGGAAGAGGGTCTTGGTCGCCTCCCTGCCACCCGGGAGTGACTGCAGCCCGTGGAGGGAGATGACCGCGGAGGAGTGGCTCACGGAGGCCATCAGCCAGGCAGACGGGCTCTCCCGGGAATCCAACCTCCCCCCGGTCATCACCACGCAGAAGTCCCACCGCCTTTCCAGAAGCTCCAGGTAGGCGAGGTCGATCATCTTCACGGGACTCAAGGATCCGGCCACGAGGGCCGTGTCTGGTGCCACCTCCACCTTCCAGGTAAATTCGGGGAAGTGAGTCTTCAACTCGGCCAGGATATGGGGGAGGAACTCCTCCATCAGTCCTCTCGAGGCCTCGTCGGTAGCCATGAGGCCAACGGTCACCGGTTCTGTCCCCGATATCTCCGAGAACTTCCGCCTCATCCGCACACCATCCTTGTCCTCCGGCCGGATAGGCCACGCCCAACCAGATTTTACATATCCCGTGAAAAAACATGAATTCGCGAAGCTCACACGCAACAAGAGGAGCTCGCCCGACTCGGGATGCGCGGCGCCGGAACGGGAGGAGAAGGCTGCAGGTTTTCCCGCCGGCGGGAAACCCGGGAATCCTCTGCGCCCTTCGCTCCCATGTGCCCTCTTCAAAGCGGCTTCTTCCTCCCGGGTTCGGCGCTGCCCGGCTGCCCTTTTCCCGTCGCCGCGGTTTCGGACATGGAGATGCCGACCCCACCAACTGGGGAGACATGAAGAGAAGAGCGGGAGGCACGGTTGCCGATCCACGGAACCGGGCACCACGCCGTCGGCCCTGACCCGCCGTCACGTGCGCTACCCAACCACTACGCGCCCGCGACTCCCGGAAAACGGCAAGAAGGGAGGGGCTAATGAAATGGAGGGCGTTGCAGCAGGAAAAAAGTAAAGCTGGAGCCACTCGCCTCCAGCTAATGCTCTGGAGCGGGTCACGGGGATCGAACCCGCGGCCTCGAGCTTGGGAAGCTCGCGCTCTGCCAACTGAGCTAGACCCGCCCTTTCTGGTGCATATTATAACACAAGCATCAACACCGTTTTCACGCCCTTTCGCCAGATTCCATAAGCGGGATCTGTCGATATCCACGGAAATTGACAATCGTCATGGAGGTTCAGGTGAATATCTCGATTATTTTATAAAATCTCACTCGTGGATCGGAGGAATCTTGAAAAGGTCGGCCAAAACAAGGTTCCTGGCGGGCTTTTTCGCCTATGCGGTAATCGTAGCGGTGACCCTAGGTGTATCCGTCGGAGGCCGCTACCACGGAAACGGGACGAAGGAAAACGGGCAGGATACTTTCTCCTCCGCGTCCCCTCCGGGGGGAAGCGAGACGGTCGCGGACACGACCACCGCCGCTTCACCCGCTCCCGGGGAAAGCGAGCCGGACCTCTTGGCCTCGGCTTCCCCGATCTTCGGGTTCTCGGAGAGCGGTACCGCGACCGACATGAACGCCGGCGCGTCTCCTGCGGCCCATCGAGGAACAAATGCAGCCCCCGACATGGTCACGGGGCCCTCACCTGCGCCCGGAACGGGGAGCACTCCGCCTCCTGACCTGGAGACCGGGCCCTCGCCAGCACCTGCCCCGGGCACGGGGTCTACCCCACCGCCGGATCTGGAGACCGGACCCTCTCCTGCGCCGCCGCCAAACCCGGCGCCCACCCCATCCCCGGACACGGAGACCGGGCCCTCACCAGCCCCCGGAACGGGGAAGACGAAACCCCCCGCACCGAAACCGGAGGACGATGAGAAGGAGGAGGACGATGTGCCGAACCCGAAGCCGCCAAAGGAGGGGAAAGGTAAGACCTCAGCCCTCCTCTACCTGGCGCCGCTCCTTGGAATCCTCGCCATGAACTTCGTGGGATTGGGCGCCGGCGGACGCCGCCATTCAAGAAAGGACGAGGTGGAGCGTTGAGCGGTGGAGCAAGCCCACCACCCCATCTGCACAAAGCTGGGAGCTCGATTCCCCGCGCCATGCTGCACGTGATCGTCGCCCTCCTCCCCGCTCTGGCGGTGGCGACGGTGGTCTTCGGCATGAACGTCGTCTACCTGGTCTCCGTGAGCATCGTGGCCGCCGTGCTCACGGAGCTGCTCCTGCGCGCGCTCCCGCGGCGCAGGATAACGCTCTATGACCTCAGCGCCGTGGTGACCGGCCTGCTCTTCGCTTTCCTGCTCCCCCCCACGACGCCGCTGTGGGTGGCCGCGGCGGGAGCCTTCCTGGCCGTGGCCCTTGGGAAGGAACTCTTCGGAGGGCTGGGGAACAACGTATTCAACCCCGCTCTGCTCGCCCGGGTGATCATCATGTTCACCCCGCTCTCGGTGTACCTGTCGAAATTCGCGCAACCCTTCTTCTGGAGGCAGGTGGGATTCTTCACCCCTGTGAGCACACACGTCGTCGACCGCGCCGCCGGAGCCGTCATCTACCGGACCTTCTCCGGAGTGAGGCTCGATGCCGTGAACGCCGCCACCCCCCTTTCCCTCCTCCATGCGGGCCGGTTGTCGAACGCCGTTACCGGGGCCACTCCGGTGGGCGCCGTATGGCTCACTCCCGCCGGCAGGCCGACCTCCCTCTCGCTCTTTCTGGGCCTCAGGAGCGGGAGCATCGGGGAGGTATCCATTCTCGCCCTGGTCCTTGGAGGCCTCTATCTGATCTGGCGAGGGACCATAAACTGGCGCATCCCCGTGGGCATCCTGGCCTCCTTCACCCTCTTCAACCTGGCGGCCGGAAGGGACCCCCTTTACCAGCTGCTCAGCGGAGCCCTGGTCCTGGGGGCCTTCTTCATGGCCACCGATTGGGTCACCAGCCCCATGAACAACGACGGGGTGTGGATCTACGCCCTGGGCATCGGGGTGACCGTTGCCGTGCTGCGCAGCATGGATTTCCATCCGGAAGCGGTGGCCGTGGCCATACTCAACTGGAATCTCCTCAGCCGGGTCATCGACCGCCTGGTGGTCAGGCCGCGCTTCGGCGAGCCGAGGTGGCGCGTCCTCAATCTCGGCAGGCCCTGAACACCGGGCCGTACCGGAACCCCTCCCGCGAGCCCGGCGAGGAACCGAGCTGTGGTCCACGACAATCCGTGTGGACCCCTGTCACCGCCTGCCATCACAGCATAGCCGTCTCCAGGTTTTCTGAAGGGATTCGGCTATGATAAGGTACTCTGGGTGTTTCGGTGGCCTCCGGGCATATGCATGCCCGGTGAGGTGTGGTGGTCATGACCGAGAGCATTACCGGCGAAAGGGACCTCTTCCGTCCCGGGAACATTGGGGGGCTGGAGCTGCCCAACCGCTTCGTGCACAGCGCCACCTGCGAGAACATGGCTACATCCTCGGGCGAGGTCACCGACCGGCTGGTGGAGAGGTACCGCCGCCTTGCCCGCGGCGAAGTGGGGTTGATCATCACCGGGCACATGTACGTCCAACCCTCGGGCAAGGCGCATGCCTTCCAGACCGGAATCTACGCGGACGGGCTGGTACCCGGCCTCCGCAGGCTTGTGGAAGAGGTTCACGGCGAAGGCGGGAGAATAGTCTTCCAGATCTCCCATGCCGGAAGGCAAACCACAAGGAAATTGATCGCATCCCGGCCCATGGGGCCCTCCGATCATCGCAGGGATCCCCTTTTCCTGGTCAAACCCCGCAGGATGACCGAAGCGGAGATTCTCGAGGTCCTCACTGCCTTCCGGGAGGCAGCCCGGCGGGCGGTGGAGGCCGGGGCGGACGGGGTGCAGATTCACGCCGCTCACGGCTACCTCGTGAACCAGTTCCTCTCCCCCTTCTTCAACCGCCGGGATGACGCCTGGGGCGGGGATGACGAGAGGCGTTTCCGTTTCCTCGGGGAGATCATCAGAGCCGTCAGGGAGATCCTGCCCCCGGAGCGTCCGCTGCTGGTCAAGCTGAATGCCGACGATTGCACGCCGCAAGAAGGCATCACGCCATCCCTCGCGGCCAGGTACGTGGAATGGATGAGTGGGATGGGGGTGGACGCGGTGGAGATAAGCCGCGGAGGCTGGTTCAACTTCCTGGAGACCTTGCGCGGCGAGGTCCCCCTGCGGGAGATGGTGTACATATCTCCTTGGTGGAAAAAATTCCCAGCTTATCTCCTCATGCGCCGCGAGGTGGGGAGACACGACCTGGTGGAGGCCTACAACCTGGAAGCGGCGAGGGCCGTGAGGCCCTTCCTGGGACGGGGCAAGCTCATCCTGGTGGGAGGCCTGCGCACCCTGGAACGGATACGGGAACTCCTGACAGAAGGCGAGGCCGATTTCGTCTCCCTCTGCCGGCCCCTCATCCGGGAACCCGACCTGGTACGGAAGTTTCGCCAGGGCCGGGCCAGCGGAGCCTCATGCACATCCTGCAACCGCTGCATCGTGGCCATCACTTACGAGCTTCCCGTGGCCTGCTACCGGGAGACGTCCCTGAGGCGCATGCGACCACGCCGATGGGAAACGGCGCAAAGGCCGGAAGGCCTTCGGCATACGGCATGGAGCCCTCCACCGGACCAAACCGCATGAGAGGCAATACGTTACACCCCCACCCAAGATCACGCGCCTCAAGGGATGGCCGCACGGCATCCGATCCCTGCTCTGAGGAGGTCGCGGAACCGGGGGATGAAAAACGGCCGGGACGCGTGGTCCCGGCCGTGGCAACAGGCCTTCCCAGTAGCGTGAATCCGGCTATTCCTTCTTCTCGGAGAGCATCCTGCGCAACTCGCGCTTCAGGATCTTACCGCTGGGGAGCACCGGCAGGTCCTCCATGGCCATGACGAAGACCCGCTTGGGGACCTTGTATCCGGCAAGCCTCTCCTTGCAGTAGGAGATGATCTCCACCTCGGAGACCTCCACTCCCGGATAGGGGACTACCACGGCGGTTACCGCCTCCATCCAGTACTCGTCGGGCAGGCCGATCACCGCCACCTGCATCACCTTCTCGTGGGCGATGATGGTGTCCTCCACCTCCTTGGAGGCCACGTTCTCGCCGCCGGACTTGATCATGTCCTTCTTGCGGTCCACGAAGTAGAGGAAGCCGTCCTCGTCGAAGCGGCCGAGGTCCCCGGTGTGCAGCCAGCCTCCCCGCAGGGTCTCAGCGGTCTTCTCCTCCATCTTGTAATACCCCTTCATCACCGAGGGGCTGCGCATCACGATCTCCCCCACCTCACCCACGGGCAGCTCGTTGTCGTCGTCGTCGAATATCTTGATCTCCACGCCGGTGTGCGGGGTGCCGATGGAATCGATCTTGGCCTCGAAGTCCTCCGGCTGCAGGGTGGAGCCCAGGGGAGTGGACTCCGTCTGTCCGTAATAATTCCTCCATTCCGAGTCCGGGAACATCTCCTTCCACTGCTTCAGCAGGGGCACGGGCATGACCGCTCCGAAGGAGATGAACTTCTTGAGCGAGGAGAGGTCGTACTTCCCGAAATCGGGCATGGATGGAAGGACCTGGTAAAGAGTGGGCGGATAAACCCAGTAGGTCACCTTCTCCTTCTGGGTAAGTTCCAGTATCTCCAGCGGGTTGGGGGCGTACTCCAGGACCAGCTTGGCCCCCACGTTGATGAACTCCAGGAGCAGGTACTTCCCCGCCACGTGGTAGAGGGGGATGGAGAGCAGGGCCACGTCGTCCTTGCGTATGTTCAGATCGGCGATGCCGCTCATGAGGGTGTGGAAGAAGTTGCGGTGGGTGTTCATGACCCCCTTGGGGAGAGACTCGGTACCGCTGGTATACATGAGGGAGCACATGTCCTCGTCGTCCGTCTCCACCAAGGGTTCGGAGGTGTCTTCCGTCTCCTCGAAGAGCCGGTCCAGGCTCACCCAGCCCTCGGGAATCTCCGTGTCCGTTGCGTTGATGTGGATGACCCCGTACTTCTCTACCGTCTTCAGGTTGGGCGCAGCCGCCTGCACCTGGGGTATGAGGATGTCCTCCACGAAGAAGAGCCGGGACTCGGCATCGTTGACGATATACTCTATCTCGTGAGGTTTGAGCATGAAATTGAGGGGGTTGATGACGCATCCGATCTTGCAGGCTCCCAGCCAGGAATAGATGTACTGCAGGCAATTGTGGGTCATGAAGGTGATGCGGTCCCCCTTGCGGGCGCCCAACCGTTCGAAGACGTGGGCCATGCGGCAGCAGTTCTCGTTGAGCTCCCGGAAGGTTATACTGCGGTCCTTATACACCAGGGCCACCTTGTCGGGACAGCGGGCCGCGGTGCGCTTGGGGAGGTCGCCGATGTTCATGCGGCGCATGAGGTTGTACTCGAGCTTCCAGTGTTCGTCCATGAGTTTACCTCCTTCCCTGCATCCATGGACTTGTAGGTCCGACGCCGCCGAATCCAGAGCACGCCTTCGCCTTCCGGTGCATCACCCCCTTTTCCACGCACACAAGCGGACGAGGCCTCACACCGTGCTCTTTCCCTCCGAAGCGAGTGAATTATAACACGACCACGACCGGCGTATCATCCGATTTTCCTTTCCCAAAGAGGGGATAAGCGGCTCGGTCGGCTCATCGCGAGGCCGGCCGCCGAGGCATGCCTGGAAACGGCCGGGGGAGCTCGCGGCCTCTCAGCCGGGCCATTCCGCCGCTTTTCTTCGGCAGGGGATGGAATCTATACTGGATTCTAGAAGAAACACGTGAGGCGGGAGACGATAGATGCACATGGACGAGGATTATGACCTGTTCGACATAGAGCTGTTCAACGCCGGCCTGGCCATCACTCGGTTGAGCATGGCCTCCATCCACGCCGCGGAGGGCAGGATAGACGCGGCCATCGAGGAATACACCAAGGTGCTGGAGTTCGATCCCGACCTCTTCCTGTGTTATCTGAACCGCGGCAAGCTATACCACTGCAAGGGCGAGCGGGAGAAGGCCAGGCAGGATTTCAACCGGGCCATAGCCCTGGAGCCTCGCTCCGCGGTCACCTACATCTTCCGGGGAGACCTTCACTACGACGAGGGGGACTTCGCATCGGCCCGGGAGGACTATCGCCGCGCCCTGCGCCTGAACCCGGACAGCCGGGAAGCCCTCGACCGGCTGAAACGCCTCAAGGGCAAGCGTAAGGCCTGATCCCCATCCCCTCCGCACGCTATTCTATCAAAAAGCCATATTTTGCCAATAAGAAAGGGGCTCAGGCCAGTGGGGACATGGCCCGGAGGTCCTCCACCACTCTGGGCAGGTTTTCCAGGAGGTAATCCACGTCCTCCTCCGTGTTCTCCCTCCCCAGGGTGAGGCGCAGGCTGCCGTGCGCACGCTCCGGAGGAATCCCCAGGGCCAGGAGGACATGGGAGGCTTCCCCCCTCTCCGAGCTGCAAGCGGAACCCGTGGAGGCGGCAATTCCCAGAAAATCCAGCCGCAGGCAGATGGCCTCCCCCTCGATGAAGTCGAAGATGAAATTGGCGTTGTTGGGTAGCCGCCTCTCCGGATGACCGTTGAGGCTGGAGCGAGGTATGCTGCCGAGTATTCCCTCCACGAGTCGGTCCCGCAGGGGTCGCACGTGCTCCGAGCGCTCCCTCCACTCCGCGGCGGCCAGCTCCATGGCCACCCCGAAGCCCACTATGCCGGCCACGTTCTCCGTTCCCGAACGCATCCCCTTTTCCTGTCCCCCTCCCAGGAGGAGGCTCGTGATCTCCGTTCCCCGCCTGACGTAGAGGCAGCCCACCCCCTTGGGCCCGTAGAGCTTGTGCGCGGACACCGAGAGCAGGTCCGCTCCCAGCCGGTCCACGTTCACCTCCAGAGCGCCCACCGTCTGCACGGCGTCGCAGTGAAAGTACACCCCGGCCTCCCGGCATATGGTCGATATCTCCTCCACGGGCTGGATGGTGCCCACCTCGTTGTTGGCGTGCATCACCGAGACCAGGATGGTCCCCGGGGTGATGGCTCTGCGCACCTCGTCCGGGTCCACCATACCCGTCCCGTCCACCGGAAGATAAGTCACCCGATAGCCGTTTTTTTCCAGATAGCGGCAGGGCTCGAGCACGGCGTGGTGCTCCACGGCCGTGGTGACGACGTGGTCTCCCCTTTCCCGAAGGGCGCGCGCCACCCCGATTATGGCCAGGTTGTCGGCCTCCGTCCCCCCGCTGGTGAAGAAGACCTCCGAGGGGTCCGCCCCCAGCGCCCCGGCCACTCTGGCGCGGGCTTCCTCCACGGCCCTGCGCGCTTCCCGCCCCTCCGTATACACGCTGGAGGGGTTGCCGAAACGTTCCCCGAGGTAAGGGAGCATGGCCTCGGTGACCGCCGGATGGAGCGGGGTGGTGGCGGCATGATCCATATATATCCTTCTCATGTCATGGATTATATACCAGACCACCCGTCCGCCGGGGGACGGCGGACGCCTCCTGCCGCCTTGGAAAGCCCGGATGCACGGCAGGCAGGAGCCCCCGGGCTTCTGGGTTTCAACTCGCGGGCAACAGGGTTTAAGATGTTGGCAGGATCCGGGCAGCCGGAAAAGGGACTCGGCTGGACAAAGGCACGGTGAGGGATCGCCGCGCGGGTCTACCGCGATGCGGCCCCTCATTCGGGGCGGCGATGCGAGGAGCTTCCCGCGGGGAGACCGTGAAGGAGGGAGGATGATGGCCGCGGAGAGTCCCGTCCCGCACCTCTCCCCGCGAGGGGCTCGCCGCCGAAGAAAAGGAAGCATATGGGACGTCACCGGAGCCGGCGGACAGGCTCAATCGGAGCCCCGGCGGCCGGAAACGGAGATAAGGCCATGGCCTATGTGTCCGATGAGATGATACGCGAGATGGAGAGGAAATACGGAAGGCCGCGCCACCTACACCTCTCCTTCGAGATAGGGCCTCCGGAGATGAACATGCTCCAGAGCTCAAAGAAGCACGACCGCAACCACGACCTCACTATCTTCATCTTTCGCGACCGAGGATACCGGGAATTCGCGGCCATCGCCAAACACATGTTCCCCGTGGGCGCTTACCGGGCTCCTTCCGGGGCCGCCAATCCAGGGGAGCCCCTGGAGGAAGCGGCCCTCCGGGAGGCGCGTGAGGAGACCGGCTTGGAGATAAGCCTGGACCGTTTCATCCTCCATATCCATGCCCGTTTCACCTGCGGGCCGGTGGTGGAGGACTGGAGAAGCCTGGTCTTCACCGCCCTCATGGAGAGCGGGCGGATTGGGCAGCTGGACGAGGACGAGATAAGGGAGGCCAGGTGGATAACCCTCGAGGAGCTCCAGGGGCCGATCCGCGAGAGACTGCTGGCCACGGGAATGGGGCTTTTCGCCTACCGCGTAGCCCTGCACGACGCCTCGGTGGAGGAGATAAAGAAGCTCCGCGCCTCCGTATGAACGAGCCCGCCGGCCGGTTTTGCAGCACCTTTTACATTGGAACGTTTTAGCAATCACGAGCTTCCAGACGGCCTCCACCCCGTCCGGTCATCGACCTGCAATCTCCGCCCAAGAAGAGCAAGAGCGCGCGCCTCCGAACCGTCGTCCCGCGGATCCGCCTATCCCTTCCCGGAGCGAGGGGTCGAGATCAGGGCCTCCGGACTCGCCCTTCCCGCCACGGCCCTTGAGTCGATCCGCCCTGACCGCGCCATACGGCCGTGCATGGCGAGTCGAAGCGGATTTTCTGCTCCGGCAGCAGTTCCCTTCAGTCCAAGGGGATTTTTTCCGAAAAATACTAACCGAAAGGGCGTATTGGCCCTTAAGGGATGGGAATATTCGGTAAAGGGGGTCTCGATGGAAGGGATTGAAACCTGTCCTCGTTGCGGCGTGCCCGCCTACATAACCGCGGAACACCTCTGGCACCCGAGCGGTTTCATCGTCCAGCGCAGGGACGCGCGGCACATCCTCATCTTCATGGAGAGCGAAAACCTGGACTTCCTGCTCCGCGAGTTGGAGGGAATACTGGGGGTGTCCATCGAGCGCATCGTGGTCGACACCCGGCGCCGCGCCGCCAAGGCCTACATGGACCGCGTGATTCCCGAGTCCCTCAAAGAGCAGGTCAGGAGCGGAAACCTGGACGTGGGCCCGGTGGTCCAGGGCATGGTGGGGATAGGCCATGTCCTGGGTTACGGGAGGTTCGAGGTGCTGGACTCCCGACTGGAAGGGGACGACCAGGACTACCTGCTGGTGCGGGTGCACCGCCCCTACTCCATAACCCTTGGCTGCGTTGACCCGGTGGCCGCCTTCGAGGCGCTGGTGGGCAGGGAGATGGGGCTCTCCTACGATGCGGCGGGCCCGGATACCTACGAGATCCGCGCTTTCCCCTCCCCCCATCCCGAGGAGTTCAAGGGCAGGCTGACCATGAGGAGGTACGCTTACCCCGAAGGCAATATCCAGCTGGAGGCTTGCCCCCGATGCGAGGCCCCGCTTCTCCTGGGGGAATACGAATGGCGGCTGGAGGAGGGGCTCATCCTGCATCGGGAGACGGGGCGCAGGATGGTCTTCTTCGCCCCCTCCGTCCTGGAGGCCATCTTCGGGGAACTGGAACGTGAGCTGGGCGAGGCCATACCGGGGGCGGTGGTGGAGGCACAGCGGAGGCTGACCCGGGACGGGTTCTATTCCCTCGCAGGAGGGGACCTTACGGAGGAGCTGCGGACCGTGCTCTCCCTGCGCGGCCTAGGCGGTCTACAGCACCTGGAGCTGGGGCCGGAAGGGCTGCTCCTGGAGATGGAGAACGCCTGCCTCCACCCGGTGCTCGCCGGGCTGGCCCAGGGCCTCTTCGAGGCGCTCCACGGGGTGGACTCCCGGGTGGAGTGGGAGGCCGGGGAAGGGGGCGGCCTCCGGGTGAAAGTCTCGGCATAGGGGACGGACTCCTGAGAACCGGCCGCCACATATGACTCGAAATAGCCCGGGAGCAGGCAGGGCCGCATCAACACCCGGCCGGGCCGCGGAGGAAAAACCCTGTGACACTCCGGCTATAATAAAGGTATGTTCCAGGTGATGCGCTACGAGGAGCCTCTCTTCCGCCCACCCTGCGAGGCGGAAAGCCTCATCGTGCAGGTCACTCTGGGCTGCCCGCACAACCGGTGCTCTTTCTGCGGCATGTACAAGACGAAGAGATACCGGGTGCGCGACCCCGAGGAGGTGAAGGCCGACCTGCGGCGGGCCCGCCTCTTCTACCGCCACGTGAGCTCGGTCTTCCTGGCCGACGGGAACACGGTGGCCATGAACTCCGACAAGCTGGCGGAGATCATACGCTACATCCGCAGGCTCTTCCCGGAGGTCGAACGCATCTCCTCTTACGGCGGAGGGCGCTTCCTGAAGGGAAAATCCGTGGAGTCCCTGCGCGCCTTGAAAGAGGCCGGGCTGGACATCATCTACTTCGGGCTGGAGAGCGGGGACGACGAGATACTGTCCATGGTGAACAAGGGTGTGGACTCCAAGGGGATGATCGAAGCTGCCCGCAGGGTGAGGGAGGCGGGGATCGAGCTCTCCGTGTACATCCTCCTGGGGCTGGGGGGCGAGGACCGCTGGGAGCAGCACGCGGAGAACACCGCCCGGGCGCTCAACGCCATGCGGCCCAAATACATCCGCCCCCGCACCCTATACCTGCTTCCGGGAACACCCCTCTACCGGGACGCCCAGGAGGGACGCTTCCGGGAGGCCTCCGGGGAGACGGTCATGCGCGAGCTGCAGGTGCTCCTCAACCGGCTGGAGGTGGAGGGCGCCTGGTTCCTCTCCGATCACGTTTCCAACTACGTGCCCATCTACGGCCACCTGCCGGAGGACCGGGAGAAGATGCTCGCCGCCGTGGAGACGGCCCTGGAGAAGGCGGACTTATACCTCGGGCCACGCTACCTTACCAGTCTTTGACCCGGATCTCCGGATCCACTCCCGGCCTTAAAGCCCATCGGCTGAAATGACGCCGCTTCGGGGACCGGCCCCGTCCCTTGTTGCGCGCCCGGTTCCGACCACCTTCCCGCCGTTTCCGCCTCGCCTATAACCCATCCATGGGGGCGGTTTAGAACCTCCTGCGGTAATCCGGGCAGGAGGTGGCATTGGGCCTCTCGGGGCGGGAGCAGGCCGCGGGGTAATCGTAGGCGCATGTGTCGCACAGGAAGCGCGTGCCCCGGAAGAATCTCTTTATCCTCTCCCAGATACTCATGGGGACATCTTACCATGATGTGATGGCGGGGAAGACGGCGGGGCGTACGTATGCGGCCCCCCTTCGCCGCGCGCGAAGCCTTCGGCGCATCGGGCATGAGGGGGCGCCCCCGACGGAACCCCATCCATGGTCTTGAGAGGATACGCGGCAGCGCATCCCTCCTACCCATAGAGCTTTCCTTTTCAGCCGCGGATACGAACCGGACCGGCCGGTGCCGGCGGCATGAGTCGAAACGGCCTTCCGCGGGAACGTGATCGAAGGCCGGAAGGGCACGCCCGCCCTCAGGAGATGAGGCCGCGCCGCAGGGCGGTGGCCACGGCCTCGGTGCGGTCCTTCACCCCCAGCTTCTCGAAGATGTGGGTGATGTGGGTCTTCACCGTCTGGATGCTGATGAAAAGCCTGTCCGAAATCTCCTTGTTGGAGAGCCCGTCCCCTAGGAGTTGCAGTATCTCCAACTCCCTCTCGCTCAGGCCGTATGTCTCCCGGTTGCTCTGGGCCAGGTAGACGTACTCCTTGAGCAGCTGCGCCTGGGCCTCGGGATGCAGAGTGGCGCCCCCCTTGTGTACCTCCTTTATGGCCTTCACCAGTTCCTCCATGCCCGTGTTCTTGAGGAGGTACCCGGTGGCTCCCGCCTTGACCGCCTCGTAGACGTAACCCTCCTGGTCCAGCATGGTGAGCATTATGACCTTGGTCTCCGGGAGGTCCTTCTTTATCAGCCTGGTCGCCGTGATGCCGTTCATGCCCGGCATGCTGATGTCCATGAGGACCACGTCGGGTTTGAGGCTTCGAGCCTTGGCCACCGCCTCGTCTCCCCCCGAGGCCTCTCCCACCACCTCGATCTCCGGGTTCAAGCGCAAGAGACTCACCAGCCCCTCCCGGACCAGGCGGTGGTCGTCCACCACCAGGACCTTCAAAGGCTCACGAGCCATCCTCAACCCTCCTTGCTCACCGCGTAGAGGGGGAACCTGGCCTCGACGAGTGTTCCCTCCCCCGGCGCGCTCTTCACCCTCAGCCTACCCCCCAGCGACTCGGCCCTTTCCCGCATCCCCGCCAGCCCGAATCCCCGCGATTGCCTCCTCTGAGAGGGCGGGAACTCGAAGCCCACGCCGTCGTCCTCCACCCGGAGCACCAACTCCTCTCCCTCGCTGCTCAGTTCCACCTCCGCCCGGCGGCACCGGGAATGCTTGACCACGTTGTGCAGGGCTTCCTGGCATATGCGGTAAAGGGCCGTCTCCGCCTCCGGGGTGAGCTGGGGCACTTCTCCTTCCTTCAGTTCAATCTTCAACTCCCAGGGGGCTTCCTCCTGCACGCGGCGGATGTACTTCTGCAGGGCGGGCACAAGCCCCATGTCGTCCAGCATGGTGGGGCGCAGCCCTGCGATTATACGGCGCATCTCGTCGATGCCCTGGTTGATTATCTCCTGCGACTCGCGCAGGGCGCGGCGGGCCCCTTGCGGGTCGCTCTCCAGGCGCGCCTCCCCGAACTGCACCCGGAAAACCGCGCTTACCAGGTTCTGGATGACACCGTCGTGCAGCTCCATGGCTACCCTCCTCCGCTCGTCCTCCTGGGCGTTGATCACCCGCTGCAGGAGCTGGCGGTGTATTTCCTCGTCGTAGCGCAGTTCCTCGTAGAGGCGGGCGTTCTCGATGGCCAGAGCCGCCTGGTTGCCCACGGCGGCCAGTAGCTCGACCTCCTGGGGGCTCAGCTCCATTTCCTTCACCCTGCCCAGGAAGATCACCCCGATGAACCTTCCCTTCGCCCTCAAGGGCAGAAGGTAAAGGGAGCGCAGCCCGGCAAGGACCCCGGCCACCTCATCTCCGGAGAGGACGGAAGCGGGCAGAGGCTGGACACCGGAATCGTACGCGCCCTCCTGTTCGGTCCATTCCCGAAGCCGCTCATAGGGGATGTGGAACTTGTTCCGCTCCCTCTCCCCCAGCGGCAAGCGGGAACACACGGAAGCGGGGTAGAAGCGCCTGCCGGCGGCATCCAGGAGGGTGATGGCGCAGACGTCCAGTTCGAAGAGATGGCGTAGTTTCTCCCCGATGGTCTCCAGGACCTCCTCCAGCTCCAGGGTGGAGATGAGCTTCTCCGTTATGTCCCGCAGGGTGGAGAGCTGCAGCCGGCGTATCCGCTCCTGCCTGGCCTGCTCCTCCAGGCCTCTGTCCTTCACGGAGAGGGCGCGGGAGACGTGCGCCTTGAGCTCTCCGAGATCGAAGGGCTTGGCCACGTACTCCACAGCACCGCCGCCCAAGCCTTTCAGGCGGTCCATGTCCGTGTCCCTGGCGGTGACCACGATGACCGGGATGTCCGAGGTCTCCGGGTCCTTCTTCAGGCGCTTCAGGACCTCGAAACCGTCCATTTTGGGCATCATGATGTCCAGGAGGATGCAGTCCGGCTTCTTCTCCTCCACCTCCCGCAGGGCCTCCAAGCCGTCGTGGGCCACACGGACCCTGTGGCCCTCGAACTCCAGGTTCATGGCCATGATCCGGGCCACCTCCGGCTCGTCATCCACCACCAGGATGTCCGCGCCGGATACCATTTCTCCTTCGCCCCGGGTATGATGCACGCCGCTCACCCCGTTGACCTCGCCGCACTCCTGGAGTTCCCGGAGGCCCGGCTTCTTCCCCTCGTCAACTTCCCCCGTTCCTTATTTTCCATGATTCCATTGCCCAGCGCCTTAACCCCAAAAACCTTCACCCCAACCGCTCCTTGGCAACCCCTCCCAACTCCCCGACATGGGCATGGGCGGGCCTAAACACGGCTTCCGCCAAACCGGTGAAGCGCGTCCGCCGGTTTGCTCCCGTCACTATGGCCTCGACGCGCTCACACCTATTCAAAGTCGGCCTGAGCCGCCCTCATCTTGACTTTTCCTTCGAGAGGCGCGTCTTTTATCCTCATCTACACGCCCCTCACCTTCCCCGCCGTCCCGCATGAGGGAGGCGAACGCGGCGCATGTGCGCCACATTGCGAACTTCTCGCGAAGAACACGGTAAATACGGCAGGATATGGTAATTGGAGCCCTGGACCGAGAATTCCCGATCCCGGTGCAGCATCCGGCGACTTCTACGGTTGCATATCTCTCGGGCTTGAATCCTGCCCTCCACCCGGACGTGTACGAAATGAGGCGGGATTCGTGCTCCCATCGACCGGGGATCGGTATGCACCGGACTCGCGAGAACCTCGAGAATGCATACGCTCACCCGGCTCGGTGCCATGCGCTTATCCCTGCGTGCACGGAAACGGGAAACGGAAGGACAAGGCTTTCCGTGTCCACGGGAGCTGGCGAGGTAGCCGCCGGTGCAGGCCCCGAAAAGGAAGGCCGGCTGTCCATCAACATGACCCGCCCTTGAGCGTCTTCACAAGCCCAGAGGGAGGGACCGCTGTGATCCCGTGGTCTGCCCCATGGGGACGAGCAGCAAAGGAGGACTCAAGGGAGGGGCGGAAGCTGGTCGGGTTCAGCTCATGCCCGCCTTCCCGAGGTGCTCGGTGATGGGGATCACCCGGCCGTCGCTCCATCTCACCCGGATCTTCCCCTCCTCCACCAGACGGAGGAACACCTCCACCACCCGCGGGTCGAACTGCCTCCCGGCTCCCCTCCTCAGCTCAGCAAGGGCTTCCTCCAGGGGGAGGGCCTTGCGGTAGGGGCGGTCGGAGGTCATGGACTCGAAGGCGTCGGCCACGGCGATGATGCGGGAACCCAAAGGGATCTCTTCCCCCTTCAGCCCGTCCGGATACCCCGTGCCATCGTACCTCTCGTGATGGTGGTAGACCAGGGGCATCACCGGTTCGAGCAGCTTCACCGACTGCAGTATGCGTGTGCCTATGAAGGGGTGGTATTCCATCTCCCTCCGCTCGTCCTCGGTGAGCAGGCCGGGCTTTTTCAGTATCTTCTCCCGGATACCGATCTTGCCCACGTCGTGCAGGATGGAGGCGTGACGGATGACGTCCACCTCCTCGGGGGAGAGCCCCATCCCCTCCGCCAGGGCCACCGAGTATTCCATGACCCGGTTGGAATGGCCGTGGGTATAGGCATCCCGGGCGTCGATGGCGTTGGCCAGGGCGGTTATCACCTCGATGTATATCTCCTCAAGGCTCTCGAAGAGGCGGGCGTTCTCGATGGCGATGGCCGCCTGGCTGGCCAGGCTGGTGAAGAGGTTTATCTCGTGGGGAGTGAAATTGCGCGGTTCCTCGGTATAGAGGTTCAAGACCCCTATGACCCGGTCCTTCAGGCTGAGGGGCACGGAAAGCAGGGAGCACAGCCCTTCCCGTCGGGCATACTCCGGATAGGCGTGGAGGGAGTCGGTCCTTATGTCCCGCACCGCGATCGGCCTTCCCTCCTGGATGACCCTTCCGGCCACGCTCTCCCCCACTTTGATGGAACCCTTGCTCAGGTAATCCTCGGAAAGGCCGTGCGCGGCGGCCACGACCAGCTCCTGGCTCTCCTCGTCCAAGAGCATGATGGAGCTGGTCTTGGCGTTCAGTAGCACCAGGCTCATCTGGACTATCTGCTGCAGGACGGTCTCCAGGTCAATGGCCGAGGTGATGGCTTTATCGATCTCGAATATGGCATGCAGCTCTCCGATGCGGTTCTGCAGGTCGGCGTAGAGCCGCGAGTTGTGCACCGCCACCGCCGCCTGAACGGAGAGGGCGGACATCAGGTTGAGGTCGTTGTCGGTGAAACTGTCCTTTAGATGGTTCCCGGCGAAGACCACCCCGTATACCTCATCCCTCCACTTGAGGGGCGAATAGATGGCGGAGCGAATGCGATGCGTTTCCAGGAACTGCCGGTAACCCCATTCTAAGTCCGTGTCCCTGACCATCATGGGCTCCCGGGACTCTAAAACCCTTCCCACCAGACCGTAATCCCGGGGAAGGACGATGGCCGCCTCGCCTGAACTCACCCCCTCCGAGGCCACCACGCACAGGCGCTCCCCCTCGGAGTCCAGCCTGAAGACCAGCGCAACGTCGGGGTTGATGCTCCGCGAGACGGCCTCACAGAGGTTCTCGTAGACCTTCTCCTCGCTCAGCGTGGAGTCGAAGAGGGTGGCGAAGCCGGACAGGGCGGTGAGCTCCACCATCCTCCTGGCCTTCTCCCGGCTCTCACTCTCGGCAAACTCGGACATGAATCCCGTGACGAGGGCGCTAAGGAGGTTGAAACCGCAGCGGAAAAGGACCATGCCCGCCGATTCCAGCCCGGACAGGCGGCCGGAGAGCCCCGCGGTTAGCACGAAGAGGAGGCTGCCCAGGACGCCGAAGCCGATGCCTTCCCGGAGGCCGAACCAGAGGGCCATATTCACCACCGGCAGGGCATAAAGGAAATCGAACTCCGGGATGGGGGCGGAGCGGGTGTAATAGATGAGGAGGGAGATGAGGAGCATCTCGAAGGGCATCAAGCTCAGGCAGGCCAGGCGAAACCTCTTTTCGGGAACGCGGAAGACGATCTGGTCGACGATCACGTAAAAGACGCCCATCCCAGCCACCACGGGGATCACGATGGACTGGTCGAATCTCTGTCTGGAGATGAGTAGCTGGACGAGCACGTAGAGATATACGACGATGCGGATGATCCTGGTGAAGAGGACGATCTTGCGTTTTAGGTCCAAGGCCGCACCCCTCGATGTCCCGTCTTTGTGACCGAGGCCGTCCTGCGTCTGCTCTGATTTATTCTTGAAAACACCGCTACCGCACAACCCTCCGAAGAGGGATAGCGCGTGTCCCGTGCTCTTGTGGTTCTCATTAATCTTTTAATTTATCGTCTAAAGGGGCCTTTACCTAAAGGATTTCCTTGAACGGCGATTAACGGCCAGTATGCGGTAGCGATTCGGGGTTCAAAGGCGGGGAGGGGAAAGCCGCAAGCGCCTCCAGCTCAGGTCGAAGCCCCGAAACACCGCGCGCAAAGAACCCCCGGTTTGCCAGTAAAGCAACGGGTCCACAGAACAGAACCAACATGCCAATAAAGCAACGGCGCTACGGGTCAGATACATGGAAGATGTGGGAGAGCCCCTTTCAATCCTCCAGGACGGCCAGCTCCAGGGCCTCGGCCCAACCCTCGTTGAGGAAGCCCTCGGTGACCACCACGTTGGGGGTAACGGCGATGCGCGGTTCGAGGTGCGGATTGCCCAGAAGGCCGTTTCGGACCAGGAAAAAGACGCCCACCACCTCGCTCTGGGCCAGATCGGCCTCCGAATCCCCTACGGCGACGGCCTCCCGGCGCCGGAAACCGCGCCTCCTCATGTCCTCGGCCACCGCCTTCTCCTTGCTCACACCCTTGGGCACCAGGTGGTAGGCCCTCACCTCGGACACCTCCAGGCCGGGATAGCTCCTGGGGATGACGCCGTTGTCCACCAGCTCCAGCCCCGGATACCTCTCCTCCAGAACGCCGTTCACCTCCGCCAGGTCCACCAGGCCGCGGAAGATGGGGGTGCAATCACGGTAATTGGACCAGGGGGTGTGAAACTCCAGCCTTCCCTTATGGGCCTGCAGGAGGAAATCGACGGCCCCGCTGTCCATTATCGCCCTGTATAGGTCCCCGCATGCCCCCTCCAGGCCCCCGGTGTTGAGGACCACCTCCTCTCCCAGGTCGTACACCAGCTCCACCCCAAGCTCGGCGATGTAGTTACGCAGGCCGAGCAGGCGAGCGTCTTCCCGCAGCTGGCGGGCGCTCCTCCCGGAGACCGGGACCACGTCCACCCCCCTGCGCAGGGCCTCCACCAGGGCTCGCGCCGGACGGAGGGTGTAACCTCCTCCCAGGTTGCGGAAGAAACATCCTCCCGGCCCCATCATGGTCCCGTCCAGGTCGGTGTAGACCACCTTTACCCGCCCCATCTTTTCCTTAAGGGACGGCCAACGCGCCTGCGGCCCGTATTCCCTGAGGGCGCGCTCCAGGAGGCTATCCCCGGGGGATGCGCCTTTCTCCACCTATCCTCGACCTCCGAACAGGGCCCGGTATTCCTCGAGCTGGCCGATGGGGGGCCTCTCCTCCACCGGCAGCCGCCTGCTGTCCAGGATGTATTCCCCGTTCCGGTAATCCACCTGAGTTATCTCCGTCCGGAAACCTTCCGAAAAGGTGAGCCTTCCCTCCTCCTGCAGGCGTACCAGCACCGCCTGCATGACCTGGAAGGCCATCCTTCCCAGAGCCGGCAAAGTCTGGTTGCGGTGCTGCCTCTCCTCCAGGTCCACTTGGGCGATGACCCCCATTCCGTAGCGGGAATAGATGTCGATGAGCATGCCTATCTCCACCCCATAACCGGAGAAGAAGGGGATGCTCTCCAGAAGGGACCTCTTCCCTCCGTATTCGCCGGAAAGGGGCTGGATGAGGGCGGTGAGCTCGGGGTAGAAGAGGCTTAAAAGCGGGCGGGCCACCAGTTCGGTCACTCTTCCCCCGCCGGTGGGCAGAAGCCTGTGCTCCGCCCGGAAGGGGCGCTGGTAGAACCCCTTGACGAAAAGTATATCCTCCCTGGTCAGCAGGGGCCCCAGGATGCCGTAGACGAAGCGGGGATGGAAGTTGCGGATGTCGGAGTCCATCCAGATGATGATGTCCCCGCGCAGGCAGTACATGCTCCTCCAGAGGGCGTCTCCCTTGCCCTGGGGGTAATATAAGCCGGGAAGGATCTCCTCCTGCCGGTAGACCTCCGCCCCCATCTCGCGGGCCAGCTCCGGGGTGCCGTCCCTGCTCCCCCCGTCCACAACACAGAGCTGGTCTACCAGGGGGACGCGGGTCATGAGCTCCTCGACGATGGTCTCCAGTATGGGGCCTATGGTTGAGGCCTCGTTCAGGCTGGGAAGGCACACGCTCACCGTCTTTTCCGCCCGGCGTTTGTGCTCCATCAGTCGATCCAGGTCCTCGAACTGGCAGTGGTGGAAGGTGTTCCCCTCGGACCACGCGCAGGTCTCCAGCCTCCTTCCCATGCCCTACCCCCTTGAGTCCTCTCACCGGAAAACCCGAGGCGAACGGCTGCGCCTCACCCGGACAAGATCCCGCATTCGCTGCCCTCTCCCCATCCTTCCGCCGCCGATTCTCCCAACCCCTCACCTACCGGACCGTTCTCCGGTGGCCTTCCTTCCCAGGACGAAGGCCCTTAAGTTGGCCTCCAGCGCTTTTGGGGGGATCCTTTCCCGCAGGGATTCCTCCCAGGCATTATCCGGAAACTCGAGGAACGCGGAGAGCGCTCCCAGCATCACCGTTCCCACCGCCCTGGTGCTGCCCGCTTCCGTGGCCAGGTCGCGGGCCCGGAGCACCACGCAGTTTCCCGCCGCCTCCCGGAGGAGCTCCAGGGACTCCTCGGGATACGCTGCATCGCCCCTCAACACGGGAAGGGGATCGAGGCGGTATTCGTTGACCAGTACCGTCCCGCCGGGGCGGAGGTATTCGAGGAAGCGGAGCCCCTCCAGGAGTTCGTAGGCCAGCAGGAAATCCGCACGCCCCCGGGGGATGAGGGGGGAATACACCTCCCTCCCCCAGCGAACCATGCACACCACGCTACCGCCTCTCTGGGCCATCCCGTGCACCTCGGAGGTCTTGACGCTATATCCCGCGCGCATGGCCGTCTCGGCCAGGATGCGAGCCGAGAGCACGTTTCCCTGTCCCCCCACCCCGGCCAGTATCACGTCAGTCAAGGTCCCCCACCTCCCGCAGGGCACCCGGTCGGCAGAGCTGCGCGCACATGGAACAGCCGGCACACAGGTCCTCGTCCACCCACGCCTTATCCCCCCGCAAGACAATAGCCGGACATCCCAGCCGCAGGCAGCGCCGGCAGCCGGTGCACTCCTCGTCGACCACCCTGAAGACGGCGTGCCGGGAACGGGTCATGAGCGTACAGGCGCGACGCGAGATTACCACAGAGGTGCGGTCGGATCCCACCTCCTCACGCAGGACCTCCTCCGTCGCCTTCAGGTCCCAGGGGTCGACCACGCGCACGGAGTCCACTCCAATGGCCCGACAGAGCGCCTCCAGATCCAGGGCGTGGGTCGACTCCCCCATGAGGGTCCTTCCCGTTCCGGGGTGATCCTGGAAACCGGTCATAGCCGTGGTCCGGTTGTCCAGGATGATGATGGTGCACGGGGTGCGGTTGTAGACCATGTCTATGAGGCCGGTGATGCCCCCGTGGATGAAGGTGGAATCTCCCAGGGCGCCCACCACCCTGCCGCGGAGATCCGCGTTCACCCGGCTCCCGGAAAAGGCCTTCTCCAGCCCCAGGGCCATTCCCACCCCCGCCCCCATGCACACCTGGCAGTCGATGCCCTCGATGGGAGGCAGCACGCTGAGAGTGTAACAGCCGATGTCGCTGGAGACCACCAGCTTCAGCCGGGAGAGGACGTAGAAGAGGCCGCGGTGCGGGCACCCGGGACACATGACCGGCGGACGCGCCGGGAGCTCGCCGGGGAGGGATACGGTGATGAGTTCCGGCTTTTCCCAACCCCCGCCTTTGACACCCGTGTCCACCTCTATGATCTCCGCCAGGCATCTCCCCACGCGGTCCGGGTCCAGCTCTCCGTCCCGGGGAATCCTCGCCTTACCCATGACGTCCAGACCCATGGCTTTGAGGGATTCCTCCAGGAAGGGTTCCAGTTCCTCCACCACGTAAAGGCGGCGGAAATGGGAGGCGAAGTCGCGCACCGTCCTCTCCGGGAGCGGATGGACGAACCCCAGTTTGAGCACGGAGGCCTGGGGGAAAGCCTCCCGCACGTAGTGGTAGCACACGCCGGAGGTCACTATGCCCACCCGGTCGGACCGCATCTCCACCCGGTTGAAGGGAAAGCTCTCCGCTTCCCTGGCCAGCTCCTCCAGGCGACGCAGGAGAACCGGGTGGCGCAGGCGAGCGTGTCCGGGTATCATCACCCTCTTGGCGGCGTCCTTCCGGTAGGGAAGGTCCACCTCCATCCTCTCCTCGTCGTATTCCACCACCGACCGGGAATGGCTGACCCGCGTCTCCAGGCGCAGGAGGACCGGCGTGTCGTAGCGTTCCGAGAGCTCGAGGGCCGCGCCCACCATGCGGTAAGCCTCCAGGCTGTCCGAGGGCTCGAGGAGCGGGACCCCGGCCATGCGGGCGTAATAGCGGCTGTCCTGTTCGTTCTGGGAGGAATGCATGCCCGGGTCGTCCGCCACCACCAGGACAAGCCCGGCGTTCACCCCGATGTAGGGGAGGGTCATCCACGGGTCGGCGGCCACGTTGAGGCCCACGTGCTTCATGGCCACGAGGGTCCGTGCTCCACCCAGGCAGGCCCCGATGCCCACCTCCAGGGCCACCTTCTCGTTGGGAGACCACTCACAGTAGACGCCGGGGAGACGGGAAAGCTCCTCCAGGATCTCCGTGCTGGGAGTCCCCGGGTAAGCACAGGCCACGCGGACCCCGGCGGCATAAGCCCCCCGGGCCACGGCCTCGTTCCCCGAAAGAAGCTCTCTCCTCCGTACCGACCGCACCGGGACCTCCTTCGAGCCGTTCCCGCCGTGACTCTCGAACTTCCGGGGAAGACCGATGCCCTCAACCGTCCCGCTGCCCGTGCCTTTCAGGCCGCCTCCGCCGTTTTCTTCCACCCCCGAAACGGGATTCCCCTTGGCCTTGCGCCCCGCTTCCGGCATCGATTTTAGGGCATTATAACACGAAGGCCACCTGCTCCCCTGTGCTAAAATTACACCGAATTAGGCGCTGGACGAGGCGCGAAAAGAGGGTCTCCGCAATGGCCGGACGAGGGGAAGAGGAAGGACAACATGACAGACGCTCCGACGAGGAGCTGGTCATGTCCTTCCTGGACGGAGACCAGGCGGCATTCGAGGAACTCGTCCACCGCTATCAGCCCACGGTCATGAACCTCGCCTACCGAATGTTGGGCAACCGCACCGACGCGGCAGACGTCTGCCAGGAGGTATTCCTCCTTCTCCTGCGTAAGCTGCATTCCTTCCGCGGAGAGGCCAAGTTCTCCACCTGGCTCTACAGGGTGGCCATGAACGCCTGCCACGATCACGCCCGCCGCAGCCGCCGCCACGTCTCCCTGGCCGATTCCCCGGACGACGAGATGCCGGAGATGGAACAGCGCCTCCCCGACGAGGGAGCCGATTCCCCGGAGTCCAGCATGGAGAGGGAGGAGATGCGCCGGCGGGTGCAGGAGGCCATCGCCCGCCTGCCCTTCAAGTTCCGTGAGGTCATCTACCTCCACGACATAAGCGGGTACGATTACAAGGAGGTGGCGGAGATACTGGGCATCAACCTGGGAACGGTGAAATCCCGACTGAACAGGGCTCGAAACCGTCTGGCCGCGGAACTCGAGGACTACTGGGAACAAAGTCGCTGAACCGCCTTCCACGCCTCCGGCGAGAAGGAGGGAAACCGACGGATGGGTGGGAGGAGAACGAAAAGCGGGCTTGACGTCGGCCCCTTGCCCCGCGCCGCAGGAACGGGGGAAGGGGTGAAGGGTGAAAGAAGGATGAAAGAGGCACCCGGGAACAGGGTCGGAAACGGCATCATCTAAAACTTGGCGAGAAGAAGAGAGGTTCCATGGACATGAGATGCCGGCAGGCCAGAAAACTCTTGAATCCCCTCCTGGAAGGGGAACTGGGGCATGAGGCAGCCGCCGGGGTCGAGGGCCACCTGAAGGGATGCCCGGATTGCGCCAGGAGGTTTCAATCCCTCAAGGAATTGGTCCGCGAGCTCTCCCGGATGCCGCAGGTTAGGCCGACTGAAGCGGAGACCGCCCGGCTCCAGGCCCATCTCAGGGAAGCGATGTCCTCCCACCCGGACCGTGCATCGAGGTTTCCCTTGCGCTGGGCCGCCGCTGCAGCGAGCCTGGCGGCGGTAGTCGCCGCCGCTTTCACCTGGACTTTCCTCTCCGGGAGGAGAACCCCCAAAGCGGTGGAAACCGCGGAGAAACAGACCGCTTCTTTAGAGACCGTTTCCGGGGGAACTACGGAGGCCTCAGCCCTCTCACTGCAGGAGATCTACCCCGGGAGCGCGGAAGAGCTGGTGGTGCGGCCCGCGCTGGTCCTCTCGGGGAGGGAATATTCCCCCGGGGAGCTCCAGGCCTACGATGAGGACATCGGGCCGCGCATGGCCTTCTACTCCGCATACTGGTATCCCGTCGCCGGAGACACGCAGTCGCCCTTCATACAACGACTGCAGGAACAGCTGGTCGCCGACCTCGCCCGGCAGGCCGAGCGCGCCGGGTTGAACCCGGACGAGCTCAGGAGAGCCATCGCCGCCGGCCCGGCCGAGAGCGGGAGTGTTCTCCTCCCCTGCCGAGCGGAACTGGCCAGGGTGCTGGGGAGGGAGGTATGGCTGCTCTCCTTCAGCGGCCCCGAAGACTATCTGCTCTTCCCCGACCCCCAGGTGCCGGCCGCACTGCACCTGGCCACCCGGGGTGGCCAGGAGAGCCTCAAGTTTAGTCAGTCGATCCTCCAGGAGCTTGCCGCCCGCCTCATCCCCCGGGGTGGGGAGCTCCCAGCCCCGGCGGCATGCCCGGAAGGGGTACCCCGGGAAGCGGAGCTCTCCGAGAGGCAGGGGGACGACACCGGTAGAGCGAGGCAAGGAGGGGAGGAAAACCCTGCAGTCCCTTCCGAGGAGGAATTCCAGGCCTTTCTAAGGGATGTGGCAGCGCAGGGGAACCCGGCAGAGGTGGTTAAAGCCCTGCAGAAGATGAACTACGAGCAGCTGCTCCTGCTCCTGCAGGGGGACTGGATGTCCCTGGCCGCCAAGGGGGTGGACCTCAGCGATCTCCTCCTTCCGCCCCGACGCCTGGTCGCCGTGGACCGGGTCACGGTGGAAGTGATATGGAAAGCTCCCTGAGGCTTAGGCCGCCTCTCGACGGTGACCGCATTCCCTCCCCTCTCACCGGGACGCGGGACGGGTAAACATCCGGGTCCCTCGTCAAGGCACCGTCCCTGCCCCTTCCCTCTCCCGAGAAGGGTTCAGAAGCAGAAGAGCTGGCAGGGGTCCACTTCCTCGCGCAGGATGCGCAGCTCCTCCTCTGTGGGCTTGGGGGTCTCGGTCACGTCGTCGGGGATGATGAGCTCGAAGCCGGTGAACTGCTGGATGACCTCCGGCGTGACCCCCGGGTGGTAGGAGATGAGCTTCATGCGGCAGGTCTCCTCGTCGAAGCCCATGACCCCCAGGTGGGTGATGACCCTCCAGGGACCACCGCCCACCAAGCCGGCGCGCTCCCTTGCCCCCGGCCCGTCGAGGTACCCAGGGGTGGTTATGTAGTCCACCCTCTCCGGGAGTCGCTCCGGCAGGTGGAGTCCCATGAAGATGACCCGCTCGCACAGGGAGGCGATGTCGTTGGCCCCTCCGGAGCCGGTGAGGCGGACTCTCGGGTGTTCATAATCCCCGATGCAGGTGGCGTTGATGTTCCCGTACATGTCTATCTGGGCCCCGCCGAGGAAGCCCACGTCGGCATAGCCCGCCCGGCTGTGCCCGAATACCGAGGACATGGAGAGGATGATGGGGGCCTTGTAGGTGGTCCAGGAACAGGACACCGACCAGGGGAGCACCCGGGGTTCGGGGTCCACCGCACCGCACTCGTATATGGCCATCATGTTGGGGGCGTGCATCTTCTTGGCCAGGAGCGCGCCCACCAGGGGCAGGCCGGTGCCCACGAAGACGCTCTCCCCGTCCTTTATAAGCCTGGCCGCCACGCAGGCCAGGAGCTCCCTGGGAGTATATTGAATCTCGCTCATCTCACAACCCTCCTTAAATGGCCCGCTTGGCCACTTCCTCGTATTTCCAGTCCCTCTCGCCGCCGACTCCCCAGTACCCCAACCCGAAGTAACTGGCGTCGCAGGAGAGCTGTTCCAAGCGCTTCATGTATTCCAGGACGTTCATGCCCTCCTCCTCGGCGATGAGCTGGATCATCTCGTAATGGTCCTTGGTGCCCAGGATGTACTTCTCGTACCACTCCTTGGTCGATTCCCTGGTCTTCCACTCCACGCGAACCACTCTCTCCTGCAGCCGGCGGTCGAAGTAGTACATGCCCGGCATATCCCCGGGATAGGCCCCGTAAGGGACCTCGCACACGGCGTCCACGCAGTAGTGGGGGATGATCACCTGGTAGGGATTGGAGCGGATGTCCTCGGGGCTCACTATGCGCTCGCAGGTGACGATGACCTTGCGGGCGGCTATGGCGATAGCCGTGTCGTTGACCGAGGGGCCCCAGATCCGGCTGTTCCCGTACTTGTCCGCGTGGTGGACGTGGAAGATGGCCACGTCGGGGTACATGGCCGGCACCAGGCATACCGGCTCGCCGGTCCAGGGGTCTTTGGCCTCTCTCACGTAGGGGTTGGTGCGCATGAGGTCCGTGCCCAGCATGGACTTGCAGGCCACGTAGTTCACCCCCTGTTCCGCGGCGCGCAGGGCCAGGGAAAGGGCCCCGTGGCTCCACTCGGAATAGACCTTGAGGGTCCCCGCCTCCACCCCGCGGCGGAAGGGGGAGATCAGGCCCCGCATCTCCACCCCCACGTAGGCCACGTGGGCCCCCTCAAGGCCGCCGAACTCGTGCCAGGCGGTGTTCATGCCGCCGGGAGTGAAGATGCCCACCAGGTTCTTCTTGCGCTGGCGGCCTATCTCCCAGTAAGCGGCCATGGGACCGCGCACGTAGGCGAAACCGGTCTCCACGATGGAATCGCCGTCCTCCACCAGGGTGGCGATGGCCTCCTGGAGGGTCATGCGCTTGTCCTTCTCGGCGCGGGACTTCTTGAGCTTCCATTCCCGGGCCAGTTTGTGGTCGAAGAGTCGGTCGTTGGCGTGGCTCATCCTGTTACCTCCCGGTCTGATCCAAGCGACGGTAGGGGAAATCGGAGGCCTTCAAGCCGGGGGGGTGAGGCGGTCCCGTGGTGGGGTGAGACCGCCCGGCTTGCTCCTTACCCTGCTCCATCTGTTTCCTCGTCCAGAGCGCGAATCCTGTTTCAGATCTACTGCAGTATCTATAACCTTAATATTTTTACCACCAAAGGACGCGGCGCGCAAACATCTATCCAAACCCGAAAACGCCTGCTCAAACGACATCACAACCCCAAACCGGAAAGCGCCGAAGGATACGACAAAACACCTTTCCCCGCCCTGCCGACAGGGTTGCCTTTCGGCCACTCTGCAACCCGAAACGCCCGCCCGAAGGGAACATGCCCTTTCTGACCGACCTCAACGTCCGGACGGTCCGGAGGGTGTAACATGTAAGTTGCGCGGGCGCACGCGCCCTACGCGAGAAGCCCCATATCCCGCGCTGGCAGGCGGGGAGAGCGGCGAGAGGGGAAAGGAGCTCCTGATGCACGAACTGGGGGTCACGGAGAGCATCGCCGGCATCGTCCTTCGACACGCGGAGATGAACGGAGCCCGGCGGGTAATAAAGGTGAACATCAAGCTGGGGGAACTGACGGGGATAGTGGACCACTACGTCAGTTTCTACTGGGACCTGGTGACCAGGGACACCATCGCCCAGGGGGCGGAGCTGAACTTCGACAAAGTCCCCGTGGTGGCCTACTGCCAGAACTGCCGTGAGGAATTCCGCATCCAGGAATACGACCTCACCTGCCCGCGGTGCGGCGAGGTGGCCTCGGATATAATCTCCGGCAGGGAATTCATGGTGGAGTCCATCGAGATAGAATGATGATCGGGACGCGGTGGACTCTTCCCGGAAGGAGCGGGGCATAGCGGCCTTTCATGCACCATCCGTGAGCCGCGTCCCCGGGAAGGAGAGGAACGTCGGAAGGCGAGGGTGACCAATGGACATCCAGATTCTGGAAGGCGTCTTCGACGCCAACGAGAGGATAGCCCGGGAGAACGAGGCCCTCTTCAGGGAGAACGGCGTGCTGGCCGTCAACCTCATGGCCTCTCCCGGCGCGGGCAAGACCTCCCTGGTCTCCCGCACCCTGGAGCTGCTCGCGAGGGAGATGAACATCGGGGTCATCGAGGGGGACATCGCCTCCAGCGTGGACGCGGAGAAGATCAAGTCCTACGGCGTCCCCGTGGTGCAGATCAACACCGGGGGTGCCTGTCATCTGGACGCCTCCATGATACGGGAGGCGCTCGGCCACCTGGACCTCTCCTCCCTGGACCTCCTGATCATCGAGAACGTGGGCAACCTGGTCTGCCCGGCGGAGTTCAACCTCGGCGAGGGTCTGCGGGCTATGATCCTCTCCGTGGCCGAGGGTCACGACAAACCGCTCAAGTACCCCCTCATGTTCAGCCAGTCGCACGTGCTGCTGGTGAACAAGATAGACCTCCTGGGCCTGAGCGACTTCGACCTCGGCGAGCTGCGCGAGACCGTCCGCCGCATGAACCCGGAGATGGTGGTCTTCGAGATCAGTTGCCGGACCGGTGAGGGCCTCCAGGCCTGGGCAGACTGGTTGAGGAACAGAGCGGCGAAGAAGGGCTGACCGTACCGGCACCCGGGAGATGAGACCGCCAAGGGCAAACCGAAAGTGAGCGGCTGTATTCTTTAAGAGCCGGCAAATGGGCGAGGCGGGATACGAGGTCGAGACGTAGGCCTTCAGATAGAATTTTCGGCGCACTTCGGCCGTTCGCGGATATATGAGTGTAGGAGTGGGAACACGTCGACCGGCGCCACGGGTGCCATCCCCCGACCGGCCTCTCCTCTCCTCCCGGAATCGTCCGCCTACGTCCCGAGACCCTACTCCGGCGCTCTCGTGCGAACCAAAGCCCCCGCTCTTTTTTCACCGTCACTTCGACCCTCTCCTCAGCAGGGGTATCCTCCGCCACACGCCCCGCAAGCGCATCACAGTATGACCAGCAGGAGCAACAGGACCACCGCCAGGAGGAGGCGGTAAACGGCATAGGGCGCGAAGGAGCGGCTCTTCAGGCGCGAGAGCAGGAAGCCGATGGCCAGGTAACCGGAGACCGCCGCCGCCGCGCAACCCACGGCCATGGGCCACATCCCTCCCTGGGGTATCCCCTCTCTCGCCAGCTTGAGCCCTTCGTAGGCCGCCGCGGCCCCGATGATGGGGATGGAGAGGAGGAAAGCGAAATCCGCCGCCTCCTTCCTCTCAATGCCCGCGGCGCGGGCCACGGAGATGGTGATGCCCGAACGCGACACCCCGGGCATGAGGGCCAGCCCCTGGGCAACGCCCACGGCCAGGGATTCCCTCCATCCCGCCTCCCGCCAGCCCCTGCTCCGCCCGCCCCAGGCATCCGCCGCCCACAGCACCAGGCCGAAGAGGGCCAGGGCCACGAGCATGAGCAAGGGCATCCCCTCCATGGCCTCCGAGGACTCGGCGAACACGGCTCCTAGGAAGACACCGGGCAGCGTGGCCAGCAGGAGGAGCCGGCCCAGGCGGGCTTCGTCCCCCCCGCGTTCCCTCCCCCGTGCCTCACGCCAGCACGCGTGGACGATGGACGTGAGGCGGCGGCGGTAATACCATACCACCGCCAGCCAGGTCCCGAGGTGAAGGGCCACGGTGAAGGAGAGGTCCGGCTTGCCCCAGCCGAAGAGGTGGATGAGGAGGGCAAGGTGCGCGGAGCTGGACACGGGCCATAACTCGGTGACACCCTGCACCAGCCCCAGAAGCAAAGCCGCCCCTATGCCCATGCCCGCCCCCGATCGCGGATCCCCCGGCTCATCCCCGAGGACCTCAGGAACTCGCCCCGTTCCGCCAGCATGGCCGCCACCCGGGCCGCGCGTTCCGGGTTGGTGTAGATGCACAGACGATCCCGGGGCATGTCGGCCACCTCAGCCGTCTCCGCGTCCCTCTGAGGCATGCCCACGGTGACGATGGGCTTGCCGTGCCTCTCCATGAGCTCCACCACCTTCTCCGCGAAGCGGCTGCTGCCCTCCCTCACGTATCGGCGCCGCACGGCGATTATCTCCCTCTCCTCGGGAGGGACCTCCTCCGGCCTCTCCGCCATCCCGAAGGCGGCGGCGGCGTTCACCGTCCCCAGGGAGATGAGGAGGTCGAAATCGGGATGCGAGGCCAGTATCTCCAGGCACCGCGCGTGATCCTCCAGGTTCACGATTCCCACCAGGTCCACGGGGTTCCCCTTGCTCCAGTAGGAGGGGAGTATGGAGGAGAGCCTCTCCTTCACCTCGCCGGGCAGTGAGGCGACCTGCAGCCCGTGTCGCTCACAGAGGTCGGCCTCCACGACCCCCCATCCGCCTCCCCAGGAGAGGATGGCCAGCCGCCTACCCCGGGGAATGGGAAGTTTTACCAGGGCATCCGAGAAGTCCAGCATCTCCTCGGTGGTCTCCGCCTGGATCATGCCCGCCTGCCTGATCATCCCACGGTATATGTCCTGCGAGCCGGCCATCGCCGCGCTGTGGGAAGCCGCGGCCCTCCTACCGGCCTCCGTGCCTCCCGCCTTGTAGATGACGATGGGCTTGCGGGGGGTTATCTCCCGGGCCAGCTCGAGGATGCGCCGCGGCCGTTTGAACCCCTCCACGTAGAGCAGGATCACCCGGGTCAGTTCGTCATTGGCAAAATATTCCAGATAATCGGCGAAGTCCAGGTCGCACTCGTTGCCCACGCACACGAAACGGGAAAAGCCGATGCCGCGATATGACCCCCAGCCCAGCATCTGGGTCCCCAGGTTCCCGCTCTGGGCGGCGAAGGCGATGTGTCCGGGACGGGGGCGTACCGGAGGCATGAGCGCGGTCAGGCTCCAGGGGGCAGAGTAGATGCCCATGGTATTGGGGCCCACGATGCGGATGCCGCGCTCATGGGCCGCCTCCACCAGCTCCCTCTCCATCTCCCTCCCCTGGGGTGAGGACTCGCTGAACCCCCCGGAGATGACGATGGCCGCCTTGACCCCGGCCGCGGCGCAGTCGTCCAGCACCTCCCGCACGCTCTCCGCGGGAATGGTGATCATGGCCAGGTCCACCGGCTCGCCTATCTCGGTGAGGCTGCGGCGGACCGGGAGGCCGTGAATCCTCCCTCCCCGGGGATTGACCAGGTACAGCCGGCCGCGATAGGCATCGCGAAGAATGTTGGAGGGGATTATATGCCCCCACTTGGCGGGGTTGCTCGAAGCTCCCACCACGGCCATGCTCCGGGGGTTGAAAAGGGCTTCTACCGCTTCACCGGATCTCATCTCTCCTCCCTCTCCCAGTCGTTCTGAGCATATCGCCTGCTTTGCTTGATCTGACGACTCACGCGAACGGGCGAGGATACACGCCGAGGACAAGGACATGCTTTCCTCCTCCCCACTCGGCCACCCGGCCAAGGTCTTTAGTTCTTGCCTTTCCCGGGGGCCGCACCGGCCCTCCCACGCTCAAAGCCCCTTTATGCGGGCGGCAAGTTCCCTCCCGCGTTCGATGAGCTCGTCTATCCGCCCCCCCACCCCCTCCAGGTAGGCCTGCACGGTGTTCCTAAGGTCCGCCGCCTCTCCGGCCACGGGGGCGAACCTCTGGCGAAAATCCGCCAGGGACTCCGGTTCCTTCGTCGGCGCCGCCTGAAGGACTCCGGACACCATATCCTTTACCGCCCGGAACAATCCCCGCGCCCTTTCCAGATAGTCCTGCAGTTCCTCCGGAGGGGAGATGCCCTCCAGTTCACGGAGGTACTCCTCCATGGTCCTGCCGTCCTCCTCGGCGGCCGCCCTTATGTCCTGGGGTTGAGGCTGCTCCCCGAGGGAGGGGAGGGCCAGGTTGTCGACGTCCACCAGCATGGGGAGAAGGATCTGGAACAGCCCCAGGGAATTTATGACCACGCCGGTCTCCCGCTCTCCGTCGGCGTAGAAGCGCATAAGTTCCAGGTGCAGATCGAGGGCTTCCTCAGGAGGGTTTAGGGCGTCAAGGGACCGGTACGCGCCGGAAAATATCTCCTGGGCCTGCGAGAAGACCTCACCTATCGCCTGGAGGTGATAATACTCGTCTCCGGACACCTCCGTCAGTGATTCGAGGACGTAGCTGAGGTCCCAGGCCACACCGTCGTGTATCTCGGAAACGCGCTTCCTGTAGTCGGGAACGCTCAACGTCTCCCCCTTCTTCCCGCATCCGGAGCCGAGCATGGCCGACACGAGACATAAGGCGGCCACGGGCAGGAGGAGCGCCAGGTACCGGCGTTTCCTGGGTATGCGCCTCAATTCCGCACCACGGCTATGCATGCGCCTTTCCGTCCCTTGCTCCTATCCGGCGACTCGGGGACATTGACCCAAACATTATAATCCACCTCCGATAGAGCGGCTCCCGCTACGCATCCTTATCATACACATATTAAATTTATGTTCACTAAAACTTGCGCCAGGTGTTAAAATATCCCTTGTGGTCTCGGGAACCTCGAGGGACTCGAGAGGAAAGGAAGGTGAAGGTTGCACAGGCGTGAGTCGCCGTTCAGGGGCAACGGCAGCGAGGCGGCGAACAGCTCCCTCAAGGTCCGTATAAGCAAGGGGTTTATTGACGCCGCCTTCGGTGAGGGGTTCCTGGTGGAGGTCTGGGACTTTCGGCGCCAGAAACTCATCTACGGGGAGAGATACAAGGAACTGGAAAAAGCAAGACGCCGCCTGAACGAGATCAAGAACGACCTGGACAGCATGAGCCTCGAACGCTTCCGCCAGGCATACCTGTCCCGCCACGCGCGCTGAACCCTTTCCGCCTCCCGCAGGTGAAAATCCGTTTTTTGCCCTTCATCTGGGAGCCTGTACCGTGGGGCGGAGAAATTTCTTCCCGCACGCGTTCGCCGCTCTTCACTTCCTGCCGAAGCGCTGACATGTATCGCGGGGCGGAGAAGACCCCGCTTTCGCCGTACCTCGGTATACAGGGGGTATACGCACATGTAGTCCGGGGATATATTCACCTACTGCCGCCCCGCCGGGGGCTCTTGTTCACGCCGTCCCCGGCCCTCCGACCGCCCAGGACCGCCCGGTCCCTCCCGCTGATGCGACGCTCCATGCCTGAAAAATACGAGTTACGGCGCACATGAGGCGGGACTCTCATCGGTTCGCCTGCGGCCGCTGCGTTTGGCGTAGAGGGCCAGAAGGCCCTTCACGCGACGCCGCAATCTCTCCCGGAGCTCCGGCGGGTGGAGCACCTCCACCTCAGTCCCCCAGCGGAGCAGCTCTCTCTCCAGCCAGGAGAGGCTGTCCGTCCTCAGGGTGCACACCAGCCCCTCCTTCTCCTCCTGGAATTCGCTGAACAGCGCCTGTTCCCTGGCCCACGGCGCCAGGGCGAGCGAAAAACGCAGCCTCACGACGATCTCCCCCGATTCCGGCGTCGTGGAAGTGCCCTTTCTCCCCGCCTCCTCCTCCCGGTGAGGCGTAAACCTCTCCTTCGTGACCTCGAGGTCCTTTATCCGGTCCACCCGGAAGACGCGCACCTCTCCGCTCATCTCGTCCCAGGCGTGGAGGTACCAGTGCCCCATCCCGAACTCCATGGACAGGGGATGCACCCGGCGCCGGGTCAGCTCCCCCCTCCCGTAGGAAAAATATTCCATCTCCACCACCCGGTGTTCCTCGCAGGCCTCCAGGAGCGGGGAGAGCACTTCCTCCCTGGAATCCGGGGTGGCCATCTCCAGGCTCTTCTCCACCTCCTCCGGGGAAAGTTCCTCCATCCCCATGGCCCGCTGAATACGGCGCATGGCGGAGTGCAAGGCCGATGAAGCCGCGGGCCCGGCCAGCCTGGCCAGGGCGCTGCAGGCCAGGTAGAGCCCGGCCAGTTCGGAAGGCGTGAAGCGCACCGGGCGGGCGAAATAATCGGCCATGCCTATGAACACGCGGTCCCCTTCAATGCTCACCTCGATGAGGTCCGCGGGGGTATAGTCGGGCTGGCCGCACAGGAAGATGAGCTCGAGATCCCTTATCAGCTGTTCCCGGGTCACCCCGAAGACCTCGCAGAGCTCCCGGAAGGTGGCGCCCTGGTGCTTCAGGACGTAGGGAATGAGAGCCAGCATGCGGCGCAACCTTGCTTCAGGACCGGACATCCCGCCCTCCTTCCAGTCCGCGCAGGATGCCCCGAAGCCTGCGCCTGACGGCCTCCCGCAGGCCAGGTGGCGAGAGCACCTCGGCGTCCTCGGCGAAAGAGAGCACCCAGTTGCAGAAGGCCTCCTCGTTCCGCACCGTGACCCTGATGACCCCGCTCCCGTCCTCCAGATAGCGGAAGGGATAGATGTCCCCGAGGTCGCGTTCCACCCACCAGGCAATGCGGGGCGAGAGGCGGACCTCGGCCTCCTGCGGTGCGCCCTCCTCGAACTCCCAGGGGAGCACCCGGGAATGGTCGCTCAACCGGAAATCCGGCGGCCTCTCGAAATCCGGGCCGGGGTTCTCGGGATGCTCCAGCACCACGTCGGACTCCACCCGTGACACGCGGAAGATCCGCATCTCCCCCCTCAAGTGGCAGTGACCCACCACGTACCAGGCCCCGCGGTCGAAATACATCCCGTAGGGGTCTACGAGCCGTTCCCGGGGCTTGGAAGAACCCAGGGAACGGTAGGCGAAACGCACCGTCTTTCTCCTCACCGAGGCCTCCCAGAACGCGCCGAGCTTCTCCAGCGCCTCCGCCGGGTGGTCGAAGCGGACGGGGACCGGCCGAGCTCCACCCAGGGGGTTCGCGCCCCCCAGGTCCGGGCTCAGCTTGAGGAGGGCAGAGGAGGCCTCGCGGGAGAGGGGTATGAGCCCTCCCGAGGCGAAGCGGTGCACCAGGAGCAGGGCCACCTTCTCCTCGGGTGTGAAATCCACCTCGGGGAGGTAGTAATCCTCCTTGGGGATGCGATAACCCGTCTCTTCTCCGAAGGCGTCCAGCGGCTCCACGCGTATGGGGATGCCCATCTCCCGGAGCTCGCTCTTGTCGCGCTCGAACATGCGCTTGAAGGACGCCGCGCTCTCCTGCTGATAACCGGGTATGCTGTTGCGTATCTGTTCCAGGGTGACTGGGCGGCGGGCCTCGAGGAGCATGGCGATGAGGTTCATCAACCTCTCCAGCTTGCTCACTGCCGACCTCCCCCCCACCCGTTTCTCCCCACTCTCACCCGGAAGGGACTTGTCACCGCCGGATGCTAACATCGGCATGTTGCGAACGGCTGCGGATATACAGGCGCGAGAGTAAAGGAAGGTGTGGATGAGTTCGACGAAGACCGCTCTGCTGGTCCTCGGGCTGCTGCTGAGCTCCGCCGCGGAGAGCCGCGGGACCACGGCCCTCCTCCTCGCCGCGCTCTCCGCCTCCTGCTTCCTTATACTGCTGGTCGAACCCCTCGTGAACCGGAGCAGATTCCGGAGGGCTGAGAGACGGCCACGGGTCACCATCGGACTTTCCCTTCCCGCTTCGGCTGCGGAGAGAGCAGGCGGTAAAAAAGAAGGGCCCGACACGAGGCCTCCAGGCTGGAGGTCCACTGAAACGCCTCTTCCAGCATCTGCCCCACGGCGAAGCTGCCGTGTCCCCTGACCATGGCGATCTTGTAGTTCTGGAGCAGGAGAGGGAGCTTCTCCGCCACCTCGTCCGAGCCCACCGTGAGGTCCGCCCCCAAGACGGGCACGACCTTGAAGTAATAGATGCCCTCGGTGTCCACGGGACGTATCTCATCCTCGAGGAGGGAAAGGGCGACGGCGCAGGGCGGGTGTGCGTGCACCACGGCCAGAGCCGAGGTCTCCCTGTATATGGCCCTGTGTATCTTTATCTCCGTGGAGGCCAGGGTTATGTGGCTGTCGTCGTCCTGGAGCCCGGTCTCCACCAGGTCCCCCTCCTTGAGGTGGGAGAGCATGGAACCGCGGCGGGTGATGAATATCCTGTCCCCCACGCGGACGCTCATGTTCCCGCTATGCGAGGAATTAACCCCCTGCAGAAACAGTTCGCGCCCGAAGAAACTGAACTGTTCCAGCATGGCAAGCCCACTCCCGCAAGGATCGTACGGTATTCCGCCCTTCAATAATATCACCGGGGAAGAGCGGACAGGAGGACCCTGAAAACGATGTGCTCCGAGAGAGGGTACATACCGTACATGACCTCCGACGGATATGACCCCCGAGGGGATTTACCCCTCCAACGGAGGGGATGGGAAACGGGAGAGAGCCCTTCCTCTTTCTAATCTGCTCGTCTCCTGGGGATGAGGTGCGGTTTCTCTGCCTTTTTCAACCCGAAAAACGCCTGCAGAAACGGTGAGGCGGCAGGTGATGAAAAGACCGGTGTTCCTCTACCTTGTTGTACCGTGCCCGGCGGGAACGGCGCGCCTCAAACGGTCGCGCCCCGGCCCCGTCTCCTCCATCTCCTCTCCCGGATCTTCTTCCGAGCCCCCGTCAGGGGGCAAGGCCCAGGGAGGCCAGCTTCTGAGGCTCGGGTATGCCCCTCTCGTCCCAACCGCGGGCCCGGTAATAGAGTGGGAGCATCTCCTCGAGGAGCACGACCCTACCCGCCGCCGGTCCCTCCGAGGCCGGTTCGCGGAGAAGGCGCAACGGCAAGGTGTCCTCCGCGGGGTCCATCCCGCAACGCAGGTTGTACAACCTCTCCAGGTTCCAGATACGCTCCCCTATGCGGTGCAGGTCCGCGGCCTTGTAAGGCACGCCGGTCACCGCCTCGAGCATGCGGGCGAAATACTCGTCGCTCAAAGCGAACTGCAGAAAGCGGCAGAGCACCAGAGAATCCACGCTCGCGTTGAGGTTCTGGGCGAAGATGGTCAGTCCGGGCTTGTCCATGGTGGAGTGCCGGTCCACCATCTTGGGAATGCCCAGCACCTCCGGCCCCACCAGGTAAGCCCTCAGGTGGCATCCTCCCCGGTTGGAGGTGGCGAAGGACAACCCCTGGCCCTGCAGCCCCCGGGGGTCGTAGGCCGGAAGCTCCAGACCCTTCACCTGCATGGCGTATTCCCCCGCTCCCCGGTGCCGGGCGAAACGCCGGGCTCCCTGAGCCAGCTCCTTTCCCAGACCCCTTCCCAGGGCCATGTCCTCGAGCAGCCCGAGCACGGCGTCGGCGTCCCCGAAACGTGGCCCTCCCTCCACCAGGCCCCGTTGGGAGAGCTCCATGCAGCACCCGATGACCGAGCCCGCGGATATGGTGTCCAGGCCGAGGTCGTTGCACAGGTAATTGGCCAGAACGACCTTCTCCAGGTCGCCCACCCCGCACTGCGCCCCCAGCGCCCAGAGGGTCTCGTATTCCGGCCCCTCGCCCTCCAGGTCACCCGCCCTGGTGACCCTTCCGCAACCTATGGGACAGCCCCAGCAGCTACGCCTTTTCACGAGATACCTCTCCTCCAGCGCCTCCCCGGAGATGGACTCCGCCTCCGGGAAGCGCGAATACTGGAAATTGTTGGCAGGAAACACGCCCAGCTCGTTCATGAGGTTTACCAGCACGGCGGTCCCGAAACGGGGAAGCCCCACCGCGGTGACCGGATTGCCCTTTATCCACCTCCGTGATTCGTTGAGGACGAAGGACAGCTTCTCGGGCCGGCTCACGCTCACCCGGTTACGGCCCCGCACCACCACGGCCTTGAGGTTCTTGGAACCCATGACCGCCCCCAGGCCTCCTCGCCCCAGCGCCCGTGCGCCGTCGTTCATCACCGAGGCCATCAGGCTACCGTTCTCACCTGCCGGACCGATGGCCGCCACCCCGGCCCCGGGGTGCGCCCCGCCGAGGCGGGCCATGACCTCCGAAACCCTCTTCCCCCACAGGTGGTCCGCCGGGTGCAGGCGTGCCCCCTCCTCGCTGACCTCCAGATACACGGGTTCCGGTGAACGACCGGTCACCATGAGGACGTCCAGGCCGCACCTCTTCAAAGCCACCCCCCACCGCCCCCCGGAATTGCAATCGAACACCGTGCCGGTGAGGGGCGACCTCGAGACCAGGGAGAACCTGCCCGCCGTGGGCACGGGCGTCCCCGTGAGCGGCCCCACGGCGAATATCAGCGGGTTGGAAGGGTGGAGGGGCTCCACGCCAAGGGCCGAATCGAAGAGCAGTTTCACCCCCAGCCCTCTCCCGCCCAACCAGCGGGTGAGGAGCTCCGGGTCCAGTTCCCTATCCCGGAAGGCCCTTTTCCCCAGGTCCACCTCCAGCATCCGCCCCATCCATCCGTCCATATCCCGTCCTCCCCGTCGGCATCCGGCGGCATCCGGCGGCGGAACTCCGCCCGGCTGTCGGTCATCGCATCCCAAAGCATAACACTCCCCGACGCTCTCCATGCCCCCGGAAAGGCCACCTCGGCCATGTCCGGCGTGCCCACGCGGGCCGGGCGGTCCAGCGAAAGCGGCCCGCACCTTGAGAATACCTCCCGCCTGAAGAGTGTCCGACGCACAAGACATCCCCCATACCCGCGCACGGGCACGGGAAGAAGCGGTTCCCGGCCTCCTCGGTGTCCCACCGCCGCAGCCATCGGGGGGCCGGTCTTCCTGACCAACCGGGCAAGCTGCACCCCCGTTGCCGGGCTTACCGGAATAGGGTGTCCAACCACGACGTTCTACTCCGCCGTCCCCCAAAAAAGCCTGCGCCTCCGGCCAGCAGTGATCTCCGAAGCAAACCGTCAATAGCCGTACACGCCCCCTCAACCCGGTCAGCGGCCGGCTCCTGCCGGGATTCTCGCAAGACAAAGGGTCCGGCCGCCCGTGGCCGTGCAAACGGAGCGACGGTTTCTGTTATCATGTTGCGGGAAACGGGCGTTTACCGGACGATAGGGGGTTTTCCTTATGGCCGAGAAAAAGCCGAACATGAAGCAGCGCAGGGATGGGAGAAGGAAAAGGGGGAGCGCGCAGCCCCGCCATGAGGCCAGGAGGAGGGCGAGGCGCATCCTCCGCGCCTCCGTAGCCGCCTCCCTGCCCGCTCTACCCGCGTTGATGCGCAGCCTGGCCCAGGCAGAGGGGCGGCGCAAGGGCTTCCGTGTGGAGCAGTTCAAGCTCAAGGCGAGGGACGGTACGCGCCTCAGCGCCGCCCTCTATGTCCCCAGCGGGGAGGGGCCCTTCCCGGCCCTCGTAATGGTCCATTCCTGGATGTTCAACCGCTGGCAGTGCCACCTTTACGCTCCTTATTTCGCCTCCGCGGGCTACGTCGTCCTGGCCTACGACTGCCGTGGGTGGGGCTCTTCGGGGGGAGAGGTGCACTGCGCCGGTCCCGACCACGAGCTCAATGACCTCGAGGACGCCATAGACTGGCTCACCGAGAAGAGTGGGCTGCCCCTCAAGGAAGGCGCGCTCGGCGTGACCGGAATATCCTACGGCGGAGGGCATTCCTTCCTCATCGCCCTGCGGGACCCCAGGGTGAGGACCGTGGTACCCATGGCGGGATGGACGGATCTGGCCTCCAGCCTCGCCCCCCACGGCTCGGTGAAATTCTTCTGGGGCCTTTTCCTGCTCCTGACCGCCACATGGGCCACGCGCCTCGATCCCCGCAACGTCCTCTACCGCTGGACCTCCACCCTGTTGCTGGGCCGGGGCGACAGGGACGAGTTCCTGGAGGACATGCGCAAGAGGTCCTGCCTGCACCTCGCCGAGGAATGCGACAAGCCCATGCTCATCGTGGGCTCCTGGAACGACGACCTGTTCGAGCCCAACCAGATGATGGACTTCTACACCCGCCTCAAGACCCCCAAGATGCTTTATATCTCCAATGGCATCCACGGCCTGGACCCGGCGGTGGGGCCCCGCTGGGCGGGAAAGGAGATCTGGGAGATCACCAGGCGCTGGTTCGACTACTGGCTCAAGGGAGAGGAGAACGGGATACTCGACGAACCGCCCGTGCGCCTGTACCGCCCCTGGAAAAAAATGGTGGAACCCGAGGAGGATTGGCCTCCGCGCGGGATACGCACCCACACCATATACCTGGGCCGGGAAGACGGCCGGTTCAAGCTGACCTCCAAGCCCAAGGGGAAGCGGGAGGAAACGGTACTGCGGCCCCGTCTCCTCACCCCCGCCAACTCCGGCCCCTCGGTCATCCGTCCTCAGGCCATGGGCTTGCCGGTGCCCGGGCCGCGGAGGGAGGCGGGAGAGGGTTTCTTCTCCTTCACCACGTCCCCGGCAAAGCGGGACTTTGAGCTCCTGGGCGCGCCGCGGTTGCGCCTCAGGGTGGTGCCCAGGGACCGCAGTGCGCAGATCAACGCCCTGCTCTACGACGTGCCACCGGACGACGAGGGGCTTCCCCGCCTCATCACCTACGGGACGGCGACCCTGGAGGACGTGGAGCCGGGGAAGGAACTGGAACAGGTCGTGGAGCTGGTAGCCACCGATTACCTTCTTCCCCGGGGACACTGTTTTCGCCTCACTCTCGCCGGGTGCAACCTCCCCTTCGTGCTCCCGGTACCCGGAAAAGGCCTGCGGGTGATCTACGGAGAGGGTCTGAGCTTCCTGGAGCTGCCGCTGCGCGAGGGCTGACCGGCGAACCGCCCACGAGGCCACGGGGACGACGGCGCCCGGAAGGACGCCGGCGCGCAAGATCCGGTGCCCTCAAAGCCCGCACGGGAAGGGGCGGCAATGACGCAACGGCTTGAAAGCGCTGGCCGGGCCGTCCACCAGCCGAAGAACAATCCCTCGGGTGTCCTGCATGCCTCAAAGCCATGGCCCACTCCGGGACCAGAGCGGCAATGGACGCAAGGCGATTCACGCCTCTTAGATGATATTTTCAAGGCCGAGGTGTTATGATTGACTCGGTTCGGGGAGGGGGGCGTCTTGAACATCCGGCCCTGTCAGGTCCGGCATTTGAGGGGAGGGGACGATGAGGCGCGATGAAGGGCGTACACCGCAGGGGGCATCGGGTTTCGCGCATGACCGGGGCAGCAGGCGTGAAGGAGGCATGCGCTTCACTCCCTTCTTTCGCCCCTTCGCCCGATTTTCCGCTCCCGCGCTCCTTTTCATCTCCTGCATCCTCATATGCGGCTTCCTTTTCTTCCCAGGAAACGCGTTCCTCCGCCCGGGCCACTCCCTGGCCGCGGACGGCACTTGCGGGACGGCCGTGAGCGCGGCATCCGGAGAATGGTATTTCGCCGAGGGCTACACGGGCGAGGGATTCCAGGAATGGCTATGCGTCTTCAACCCCAACGGGGAACCCGTCGAACTCCAGGTGGACTTCCTCTACAACGGGGCCCCACCGGGGGGCATCATGGCGGAGATACCGCCCATGTGCCGTTCCACCTTGAACATAAACCATCTGGCGGGGGCGGGAAGGGAACTCTCCCTGCGCCTTCTGGCCGACAGGCCGGTGGTCGCCGAGCGGCCCATGTACTTCCTCTATGCCAATAAATGGAAGGGATGCACCCTGGGCCAGGGAGTGACCTCCCCCTCCCAGCAGTGGTATTTCGCCGAGGGGTGCACCCGGGAGGGGTTCGAGGAATACCTCCTGCTGGCCAATCCCACGGGAAACGAGGTGGACGCCAGCGCCCGCTTCACCCTGGAGGACGGAACGAGCATGGTGCATGCAACCCATATCCTCCCCCAGTCACGCTGGACCGTACCCGTCAACCAGGTGGTGGGGGCGGGACATGACGTCACCATCGAGGTGGAGGCGGGCGGTCCGGTATGCGCGGAGAGGGTTATGTACTTCAAGTACCGCGGCGCCTGGTGCGGGGGCCATGCCTCGACCGGGCTCACCGCGCCGCGCGAGAAGTCCTATTTCGCCGAGGGGTACACCGGAGCGGGCTTCGAGGAATGGCTCTGCCTCTACTGGCCCTGGAGGGTCGAGGCACAGGTGGAGGAGAACGATGTCCAGGTACGCTGCCTGTACCAGGGAGGAGGCGAGGACGTCTTCACCTTCCGACTCCAGCGCGGGCGACGCCAGACCCTCAATATCAACCAGCTCGCCGGCCCGGGAAGGGAGCTCTCCCTGGAGGTCACCGGCTCCCTCCCCCTGGTGGCTGAGCGGCCCATGTACTTCAACTACCTCGGTTCCTGTCCCGGGGGGCACGTCTCCACGGGAACGGAGAATCCCGGGGTATCCTGGATGCTGGGCGAGGGTACCACCAGGCCGGGATTTCATCCTTACATCTGCATTCTGAACACCTCGACCCAGGAGGCCACGGTGTGGGTCGATTTCGCCCTGGGTGACGGAGGGAGCCAATCCACACAGGCGGTCATACCAGGCTCCTCCCGTTATACGCTGAACGTCCTGGATGTGCTTCCCCGCGGAGTGGACTTCTCCACCCGGATACTGTCGAACCAGCCCGTGGTGGTGGAAAGGCCCCTTTACTTCCCGAGCGCCGATTTCGAGGTCCTCAACGCCATGGGCCATATACTCCAATTGAGCGTGGGCCTGGGGCCCCGGGTGGAGGGGACGGCGGGGGAGGAGAGGGCGGCCGCCTATCTGGCCTCGGTCCTGGCGGGCTACGGGTACAAGGTGGGGATACAGGAGGTCCCCCTCCCCAACGGGGCGAAGACGCGCAACGTCATCGCCTCCCTCGAGGAGAGAGCCGCCTCCGGGTCACGTCGGACCCTGGTGGTGGGGGGCCATTTCGACACCAAGGGGGGCACGGGAAGCCCGGGCGCCAACGACAACGCCTCGGGCACGGCGGTGGTCCTGGAGCTGGCCCGCTGCTTTTCGGAGAGAGGCCCTCTCCCGGGCCTGCGCCTGGAGTTCGTGTTCTTCGGCGGGGAGGAGAGGCTGGTGGACGGGACCGACCTTCACCACTTCGGCTCCAGGTATTACGTGGCCTCCCTGACCCCGGAGGAGAGGCCTTCACTGCGCGGCGCGATTATCGTGGACATGGTGGGGGTGGGCGCCCAGCTCTACGCGCGCACCATGGGCATCGGCCCCATGGACCTCTGCAACGCGCTTCTGGCCTACGCCTCCGATAACGGCGTGCCTCTCCCCTATCTGCAGAGCGGGAGCTACTCGGACCACGAGCCCTTCGAGAAGGCGGGCATACCCGCCGTGTGGCTGGAGGTCAAGGATGACCCGTGGTACCACACGCCGCAGGACACCTACGACAAGATCAATCCCTGTCACATCGAAAACACCGGCCGGTTGCTCCTGGGCTTCATCGACCACCTGGGCGCCTGAGGCCGGATTGGACCCCTTCTCTTCGGAGAGGAGGCCGCGAAAAGGTGCTCGCGGTGCCGGGAAGCGAGACCTTCGGGGGTTTTAGTCTGCACCCGGCGAGATGCGGTCGGCGAAGACTCCCGACGGTAGGCCCGCCCTTCACGGGCGGCGTGAGCGGGGCGGGGCGGAAAAGGGACCTCGTCTCCCGTTGCCCACCCCCCTACCGCAAGCCTCCGCCTTCACCCGCGACGAGCCCGACACCGCGGCGGGTGAAAAGACTCCGGGCGCCCGCGGGCATGAAGGCACGCGCGGCGGCAAATCGTAAAACGTCCCCATAGGGATACGGGATAAGGGAGGGCAGGATGGACGTGAACATCGATTACCGCAAGCGGGTGGAGAGGATCGTCGAGGAGATGAGCGCGAGGGGGATCGACCTCCTCCTGGCCACACGGGGAAAGAGCGTGACCTACATCGGGGGCGCCTTCATCCCCTGGCGTAGCGTGGTGCTGGTCTCGCGGGACGGATATGTGGGCCTGAACACCCTCCTCATGGACGCCGAGCGGGTAAAGGACGACTCCTGGCTGGACAACGTGGTGGGCTGCGGGCCTCTCCCGGGGATGGAGCTGTGGGAGGTGACCCTGCGCCAGATAAGGGAACACGGCTGGGACAAGGGGGTCATCGGCGTGGAGCTGGGACATTCCCCGCGCATGATCGCCGGATACCTCTTCGCCACGGAATACGAGTTCCTCAAGGAGAACCTCCCGGAGGCTCGGCTGGTCAACGCCCTGGAGGTGGTGGACCGGGCGACCTACGTGAAGGACCCCGAGGAGATCAAGCTGCTCCGCCAGGCGGCGGCCATCGCCGATGCCGCGCAGCAGAGGGTGAAGGAACTCCTCGAGGTGGGCATGACGGAACAGGAGATCGCCGGAATCGGGGAGATGGCCATGCGCGAGCTGGGAAGCGAGTTCCACTGGCCGGTCACCGGGTCCTCGGAGATCGCCTCCGGTTACCGCACCTGGTACCCCTTGGGCGGGTGCACCCCTCCCACGGACAAGATCGTGCAGCCGGGAGAGAACCTCCTTGTGGACCTGCATCCCACCTACCGCCGCTATTACTCCGACCTCTCCCACAATTACATCCTGGGAAAACCTTCCATGGACCAGAGGAGGCTGGCCGAGGCCTACCTGCGCACGGCTGAGCTCCTCATCTCCTCCCTGAAGGCGGGAAGCACCGTGGGAGAGGTGTGGCAGATGGTGTTCGACGAGGTATCCGAGCTGGGTTACGCCCAATACACCCTCCCGGCCTTCGGCCACGGCATCGGGGTCATCGGCCACGAATGGTACCCCGCGGTCATCAACAGCGACGAGTTCCGAGACCTGGTCCTGGAGGAGAACGTGGTGGAGGTGGCCGCCCTGGTCATGAACGTGCCCGGGGTGGGCGGCATGCGCCTGGAATGCGTGGTACGGGTCACTCCCGGCGGCGGCGAGATGCTCAACACCACCCCCCTGGAACTCACCGTGCTGGACGTCTGACCGCCAGGGCGGGCTCCGGCTCCTACCAGGTGGTCAAATCCTCGCTCTGCGGCTCGAGAGGGGACAAGAGACCGCCCTCCCTCCTCACGGAACGAACGGCCCGGGGGACAAAAGGCGGTACCTTCACGCGTTCGAAGGCAGGGAAAGCGGCGCTGGCCCGAACCGCAGGCGGAAGGCGCCGTATCTTCTCCATGAGCGCTTTAGGGTTTGAGGATAGTCGAGGGACCGCCCGTTCGGACCGCTTCCGTGTCGCCTCCGTAATTCCCTTCAAGGTTGAAGAAGGTCAATAGACCACCTTTCATACCGGCAAACCAAGCAAAATGGCAGGAGGGAAGGATCGATCTCTCGATGTCCGATTCCAAAGAGAAGGCACTGTGCCCGGCCTGCGAGGCGGAGGCCTGGAAACGCCGGTTGTCACCGCCGGCGGGTGCGGATAAAATCTTCCTGTCGAGGCTGCATAAAACGTCTCCTGTGAGTCGGCGCCGCCTTTGCGGGGAGGGGAAAAGAAAAGAGTAAGGGGGTTCGACCATGAGCGTGCTCTACATTCCCAAGGACGACGGCACCTACGAGAAGGTCCCGGTGACCCCGGAGAACACCCGTCGCTATATCGAGAGCATCCCGCTCTACCGGGACGACGACGACCCCACCTTCTGGCCGCAGGAGAAGATCCGCGAGATGCAGGACCAGATGTTCAGGCGGCAGATGGAGTGGGTCTGGGACGGGCACGATTACTACAAGCGGGTCTTCAAGGAACAGGGGATCGAGCCAGGCGATATCCAGTCCCTGGACGACCTGGAAAAGATTCCCTTGACCTTCAAGAAGGACTACATGGCCGAGCCCGACGCCTTCAAGCTGAAGCCCTCCAACCCCACCCTCTACGACTGGATATTCGAGGTCACCTACACCACCGGCTCCACCACCGGGGTGCCCACTCCCTTCTGGAATACCATCCACGACGCTCACGGCATCTGGCAGATGATCTTCCGGGGCATCAAGCTGGGGGGCTTTCCACCCTATTCCCGGGGGATCAACCTCTTTCCCCTGGGCCCCGTCCCTCACATCGGCTTCTTCCGCGCCCGGGACATCGGCATGATGGGTCTGGGGACCCTTTCCATGTACGGGTGCACGGGCATGACCTACCCGGAATTCCCCGTCCACCGCTCCATCGACTACGCCATCGACCTCATCGAGAAGGGGAGGGCGGAGGTGTGGCTGGGCATCGCCAGCTTCATCCGACGCCTGATCATGCGCGCCGAGGAACAGGGCAGGGATTTCTCGGCCACCAAGCACATCCAGGCCCTGGGCGAGGCCTGCCCCAGGGGGATGCGCGAGGACATGCGGCAGCGCCTGATGAACATGGGCGCCGAGGACCCCTTCATCAGCAACTCCTACGGGTTCACCGAGATGCAGGGGGCCATGCCCGAGTGCACCGACTTCAGCGGCTGCCACAACCCGGCCCCCAACCTCTACTTCTTCGAGGTCGTGGACGAGCAGACCGGAAAGCGCCTGCCGGACGGCGAGCGGGGCCTGATCTGCATCACGCACCTCAACCGGCGGGGAACCGTGCTCCTGCGCTACGTCATCGGGGACATAGGGGCCATGACCCACGAGACCTGCCCCTACTGCGGCCGCAACTCGGAGCGCATCATCATCGCCGTGGGCAGCACCTACGCCACCCGCACCACCGAGCTGGTCAAACTCAAGGGGACCCTTATCAACCCGGAGGTGCTGCGGGACGAGGTGGCCAACACCCCAGGGGTCAAGGAGTACCAGATAATCTTCACCAAGAAGGACCCGAGCGACCCCTATTCCCTGGACGAGCTGGTGGTGAAAATAGCCCCCGCCGAGGGAGTGGACCGCGGCCGGCTGGAGGAGGATATCAAGATGAAGCTGCGCACCGCGGTGGAGATGACCCCCAAGGTGGAGTTCGTGTCCATGGAGGAGATTTACGACCCCACGGTGGCCCTCAAGGCCTACCGGGTCATCGACATGCGGCCCAAGGACATGTGAACGCCCGGGCTCAGGCCGCCGGGAACGGGGGCTGCTGCCTTCGCCAAAGGAACGGATTCCCGATGCCATACCTGCCCTCCCCTCATTCCCTGTGCGCCCCTCAAAACCCGGGTTCCTTCCCGGGGGAGGCCCTCCGCGGCGGATCAAGGCCCCTCCAGCGGGGTGATCGGGAATAGACCGTCCTCTGTCCCCGGATGTCCGGTACGGGACAGGTCTAAGGGAGGATAGGCCGCGTGGTATGGCCGAGGAGGCTCTTCCCTCAACCTCTCGGCAGCCCGGAGCTCTGTCGACCGACCACCGGCGACATCACGGAAGCCGCGTCCGGGACTCTCGATACACAGGTCCAATAGTAGCGGGGAAAAGCGATTTTGCCCTCCCCTTGCCTATTATCCGTCAAGATATGCGCCTGTCGGATCGAAAGCGTCGGGAAAAGGTCGATGGCGTGTTCCCGCGCGGGCGTCCGTGACCTTGCGGCGAACGCACATGGATCGGCGATCATGGACGCGTTTTTCCTTCTGCCTCCCTTTCCCGGCGGTCCCCTATGACCCGCGCGGGGACACCGGCCACGATGGCGAAGGGGGGCACGTCCCGGGTGACCACCGACCCCGCCGCCACCACGGCGCCCGTCCCCACGGTGACCCCCTTGAGGATCACCGCATGGGACCCTATCCAGCAGTCCTCCTCGATGACCACCGGCCCGTAAGTCCCCTTCTGGAAGCGCATGGGTTCCCCAAGTTCCAGGCCGTGGTCCGCGCAGTTGATGTTCACGTAAGGGCCGAGCATGGAGTTCTTCCTGATGATGCAGTCGTCGAAGGCGTTGATGATGTTGTAGGGCCCCACGGCCACGTTGTCCTCCAGGAGGAGGGTGGCGTCGTTGGCGGCGAAGAGCCGGGCCAGGGTATCCAGGGAACAGTGGCGGCCGATGACGATGCGTCCCCGGTCGTTTCCCCGTATCTGTACCGTGGTGGGGATGAAGGTCCCGTCCCCGATGCTGCAGGTGGACTCACCGGCAAGGGCCACGTCGGGCGGTCCGGATATCCACACGTAGGGACCGCATTCCACGCCCTTTCTCCGCAGCAGCCACTGGTAGTAGCGCACGCGGGGGTGGCGGAGGGAAAAGAGCACCCTGTTCCAGGCCTCCCCTACCGGATGGAAGAAGTAGGCCACCGCCAATGCCGTCCTTGAAAGGCGCCCGACCGACTGCGGGGGCGGGTAAGACCCGTTGTTCTTACCGTGGGTCCCGGCTCCCCCTCCGCCTCTCACGGTATGACCTCCAACTCGGATGCCGTCTCACCGTAACGGCCCAGCTTGCTTCCCATGTCCCAGTACTCCCGGTGGTTGAGCACGAAGGGACGGAAGGCCTGCACGTCAACGGCTCCCCTCTCCCCCTCGCATTCACCGGCCAGGTGGACGGCGAGCACGAGGCCCACGAAAAGGGTGTGAGAGCCCAGGGGCAGCTCAGCGCTAACCCGGCACTCTATGTTCAGGGGGCACTCCGCCACCAGGGGGGCCTCAGCCTCCCGGCCCCTTTCCCGCGTCAAGCCCGCCAGCCGGAACTTGTCCCGGTCCCGGCCGGAGACCATGCCGCAGATGTCCACGGCCCTCCAGATGTCCCGGGTAGGGATATTGACCACGAATTCCCCGCTGGCCTTCAGCAGCTCGTGGGTGAAACGGCTCTCCCGCACCGCCACCGCCACCTGCGGGGGTTCCATACACACCACGTTGACCCAGGCCGCGGTCATCACGTTGTCCCTTCCGCCGTGCGCGGTGGTTATCAGGGCCACCGGTTTGGGCAGAAAGAGGGTCGACGCTTCTTTTACAATTTTTTCCATATCCACTCCTTCTCCCGGCGACACCGGACGGGCAGCCCGCCCGCCGACCGTTTATCCCTGTCCCCCATGCGCCCCGAGGTCTCGAGGGGCTCCCCGCTCGGGGGTCCTCGCGGCCAGGGCGCGTCCTCAGCGCCCGCTCAACTTCCTCTCGAAACCGGCCAACCTGTAGCCCGCCCACAGGGCATAGACGAGGTGCACCTTCAGCAGCTCGCGCTCCTCGAGCATGACCAGCGAAGGGCCATAGGCTATCTCCCGCACCAGCGACTCGGCCAGGGATTCCACGCCCAGGGGTTCCCCGGCGAAGGGCGCTTCCGGGATCACCTCCTCCTCGTACATGAGCCTCAGCCTCTCCACCCCCCATTCCACCGAACCGGGGCGGTTGGGATCGGTGTATATGACCGCCTCCGTGCCGTCACCGTAGGCCGCACGGGCCAGAATGTATCCCTCGAGGAAGGTGGAGTCTATGACCGCTCCCACTTCCCGAAGCAGGCTCTTCGACCCCGCTCGGGGGAAGCAATTGCGTATCACCCTTTCCCGGAAGAGGTCCAGCCAGAGCACGGCCATGGCCCGTGAGGCCAGATCCAGGTCGCTGAACTTTATCCGGCGACGGTATTCCTCGAAACGTTCCCGGAGGGTCATATCACCATGATAATACCCATGATAATACCGGCAGGCCTCGAGACGACGGCGACCCTCAGGCCGGTGCGAGGGTCACCACACGGTCGGCGTAGAGGTCGTAATGGTCGCCGCAGGTGAAGATGACCACCTGCCTTCCCCGCGCGTATTCCCGCAGGAGCTCCATGGCTCTCCTCAGGCGTTCGGAGTCGAAGGTCACGAAGGGGTCATCCAGGAGCAGGGGCGGGTTCTTCCCCTCGCAGATGACCTCCACCAGGGAAAGCCGGGCCGCCAGGTATACCTGGTCGACCGTGCCCCGGCTGAGGGAATCGGCCTTCACCTCCTCCCCCTTCTCCGGCGACCAGACGGAGACGGAGAGGCCCTCCCCCTCCACGCTGACCTTCCGGTAGCGCCCCCCGGTTATGCGGCTCAGGTAATCACCGGTCATCTCCTCCAGGCGGGCGGTGACCGAATCCAGGCTGTCGCGAGAAGCGCGCCGCAGCCATTGCAGCGCCAACTCGAGGGCCTTGGCCCTCATGGTGAGGCGCCTCTTCCGCTCCTCGAGCTGGGCGAGTTCCTCCTCCGTCCTGAGGAGCTCCTCTTCCTGCTCCCCTCCGGCCAGTATCACCTCGAGGCGTACCCGCTCCTCGCGCAGGTTCTCCATCCTCCGCACCAGTTCTTCCCTCTCCCGCAGGGCTTGCTGCAGCCCCTCCGGGTCAAGCGTGCGACCCTTGAGTTCCTTGAGCCTCCGGCTGCGCAGCCCGGCTTCCGCCGCCAGGCTGCGGGCCTCATCCTCAAGCCTCGCCCGGTCCCCTCCCCAGGCGGAAAGCAATCGCAGGCGGTCCGCGATCTCCTCCCTGCGGGCTCGAAGCTCCGCGTATCCCCTCCTCAGCCGTTCGAAATCCTCCAGGGAGCCGCAGCCCGCGCGGACCATAATGCTCTCCATGCAGCGCGCGACCTCGGCCTCCGCCGCCCTCACCTCCTCCACCTGGGCACGCAGCTCCTGCAGCCGCTTGCTCGCGGAGTGCATGCGGAGGTAGCCCCCGCGGACCAGGGAGAGAGTCGCCAGGCCGAAACCGGCCAGGCAGAGGACGAGCATATAGGGCGAGAGGGCCACGCCTGCCAGACCCGCCAGCAGAAGGGTGAGGCCCGCCGCCATGACCCATGGAGCCCAGGGCCGCGGGTGCAGCGCCGCCGCCTCCTCCAGGTTCCGGGAGAGGCCCACTATCCGCTCCCCCGCCGCGGCGCGGCGCCGTTCAAGGTCCTCCAGGCGCTCTCCCTCCTCACTCAAGACCTCCCGCAGAGCCGCGTATCGGGATTCCTCCTCCCTCGCCAGCTCCTCGTCCTCCTCCAGGAGCTTGATGGAGCTCTCGAGCATGCGGTAACGGCGCTGGAAGTCCTCCACGTCCTCTTCGATGTCCATGCGCTCCTGGGTATCCTTTATCAGCGCCTCCAGGACCTCCAACCTTTGCTCTGTCCTCCTGCTCTCTTCCTCCAGCTCGGCAAGGCGCCGGCGGGCTTCCTCCCTCTCCCTCACCGCGCGGGTAAGCTCCTCCCGGCGCCTGGAGAGCGACGCCAGCTCCTCCTCGACGCGGGCCAGGGGCCCGGGGTTTCTGGCCGCCCCCTTTGTTCCCCGGAGCATCTCGCCGAGCTCCCTTTCCAGCGCCTCTCTGGCCCGCACTGCCCCCGGCCCACCTTCCAGCCCCCCTACGGCCGCCTGGAGGCTCTCCCCCAGCTCCCGACCTCCCTCGGCGATGCCGGCCACCTCGTCCTGCCTTATGCCCGCCGTGGCCCGGAAGGCGGCCTCGCTACCTATTCCCAGCCATTCCCGCATCCGCTCCTGGATGCGCCCGGGGTCGGTCTCCCGCTCTCCCTCCCAGGTGAGCTCCGCCCTCCGCGCCGAGAAATCCTTGATCAGATGGAAGGAAATACCATCTGACTTCCCCTTCAGCTCCACCCGCATGCCGCCGCTCTCCCCCCACGTCACGCTCTCCCGCACCTCGCGGCGCGTGGAATCGGCGCGCCAGAAAAGGCCGGCCATGACCGCCTGGAGCAAGGTGGACTTGCCGGATTCGTTGGGCCCCTTCACCACGTTGAGGCCCTCGCGGAGCGTGAAGGAGGCCTCACGAAAACGCTTGAAATGCCGCAGGGAGATCTCCTCGATCAGCATGAGCCCGCCTCCCCGCCCGAGAGGTGGAAGAGGCCCAGGCGCAGGGCTTCCTCCGCCACCTCCAGGTCCTCGCCTTCCAGGCCGGCCATCTCCCGCCGGGCCAGGCGCAGGAAACGTCCCGCGACCGTGTTCTCGGGAAAGTCGTCAACCTCCCAGGAGCGGCAGGAACCCAGCTCCACCTGAAGGGAGAGGTGAAAGAAGAGCGTGGAGAGCTCCTCCTCCAGCCTCTCCGCGTCGAACCTCGACCAGGCCTCTCCCCAGGCGCGTCTCACCCGGACGCGCAGCGCAAGGTCGGGATGGGCCATCCCCCGCAGGTGGCCGTACAGCTCCTCCGGGCCCCCAAGAACGGCGCCGTCCAGCTCCAGGGAGAGGAACCTGCGGCGCCCCGTCCGCAGGGGTTTTACCTCCGCCTTTCCTCCCTCACTCAGCTTCACGGCGAGGACCACCCCATCCCCCTCCGTCTCCATCCCCAGTGGCTCCGGGGGGCCGGGGTAATAGGCGGAAACCCCATCCTCCTCCCGGCCGGAGAAGGAATGCCAGTGCCCCAGCGCCAAATAGTGCAAACCGGAGGAGGCGATGCTCTCCCGGTCCACCCAGACGCCGTCCTCTTCCACCCTGCCGGGGAGGCGCACCGATGCGTGCAGCGCGCCGACCCTCCAGCGGGCCTCGTCCCGGGGGCGGAAGCCGGCCAGCGGATTGTGACGCCTCCCGCTCCATGCCGCCCCGTATATCACCAGGTCCAGTCCGGGGATGGGAAAGGGGGTCAGGTCTTCATCGCTGAAGACATGGAGGTTGGGGATGGACTTTAAAGCCGGTTGCTCGTAAACCCCGCCTTCCTTCAAGGGGTCGTGGGTGCCGGGGACGATGACCGTCCATATGCCCTCCCGGCTCAACCTGTCGATCTGGAAAGCCGCCTCGCCCACCAGCTCGGCTCCGGGATAGGGGCGGTCGAAGAGGTCCCCGCAGATGATCAAAAGGTCCGCCTGCGAGGCCAGCGCCAGGTCAACCACCCGGGAGAAGGTGGTTTTCAACTGCTCTCTATGCTCTCTCCCCTTCCGGCCCAGGAAGAGGAAGGGCGCTCCCAGGTGGACATCCGCGGTGTGGATAAAGGTCAGGTCAGGCATCATCTCCCCCGGTGACTAAAAGCCGCTACGCCAACGCCTATTATAGATCAGGCCGGGGACATGTCGACCGGCCGGGACATGGAGCTCGGTTTGCCCTCCTCCGCTCCTTTACGGTCCTTCTGTCCGGGAGGCCGCCGAAGGCTCGCGACGACCGAAGAGAAGCGGAATGCATTGCCTCCCCCAGGCCCGCCACCGCATGGAGCTGATATTATGGGGGCATGAGAGCCGTCCCCTGGCTGTTGCTCGGCTTCCTGGGAGCCGCTTCCGCGGCCGCCGCGCTCTCCTTCAACCACATGGTAAGGCTGCGCAACAGGGTGCGCAGGGCCTGGCAGGACATAGACGTCCAACTCGAGCTGCGCCACCGCCTTCTCCCCCTTCTGGCGAGCGCGGCGAGGGGATACGCGGAACGTGAGGCGGCCCTCCTGGAGGAGGCGACCCGCGCCCGCAGCGGCATTCGGGATGCCGGACCGGCCTACCGGGCGAGGAGTGAGAGCGGGCTGGATGCGGCGGCGAGGGAGGCTCTCTCCCTGGTCGAGAGGTATCCGGACCTCAAGGCCGATGCCTCCTTTTCGCGGCTGGTGGAGGAGCTCGTCCGCGTGGAGGACCACCTGGCATCCGCGCGTAAGTACTACAACGGGGCCGTCCGCCAGTACAACACCTTCATCCAGGCCTTCCCCTTCAACCTCCTGGCCGGAACGCTGCACTTCCGCCCCGCCGAGTACTTCGAGCTCCCTCGGAAAGGGGTGGGCGAGGAAAAGCGATGAGCCGAGGCCCCTTCTTGGCCACCCGCTTCATTCCCTTCCCCTGTCCCCTCACCACTCGCCTCTCGGCGCCGACTGCGAGTCGAGGCGCTCACCAGGACATGACCGCGAGAAGAACCACCTCTCGCCGGATAAACGAGGCGAAGACGAAACGGGTCAAATTTTGGCCGAAACAAATGGAGGCCGTCCCCGCCTGGGGAAGACACGGAGCGGGGCTGGCCCCTGCGGCGGAAGTCTTGTTCCTCTTCGCCCTCGCCTTCCCGGTGATGGCGAGCACCCTCAACCCGGCTCATGGCATGAGGACCCCGGGCGGATAGGCCGGCGGCCGTGCGATAAATCCTGACCGATAAAGGCCTTTCGCGGGAGATATCGGGATCACGCAATAATCATCGGTTTACCGCAGGGCGGACCTGTTCCCTTCCGCGCGCGGCCACCGCTCCGCATCGCGCGAACCCGCCTCCGGCGACGGCCGCGAACCGCCCGCCGCTCAAATCGCGGCTAAATGGAGCGCCCTTTCCGTCCCTCATCGAGGAGGCCGCCCCGCCCGCTTTTTCCTCTCCTGCCCCGCCCCCCGTCCGTCCGGACCCGCCTGTCGAGGCGGGTGGCCACGGTGGTCAGGAAGGTGGGCTCCAGCACCAGGGCGGCGAAGCAGGCGCTGGCCAGGGCAAGCGCGGTGACCACGCCGAAACGGCGAAGGGGCGAGAAACTGGATACGGCCAGGATGAGGAACGCGCCGGAGGTGGTCACCGCCGCGGAGATGAGGGCGTTGCCCACGTTGCGCACCGTGGTGTTCACCGCCTCCTCGGGAAGCAGGCGGTTGTCGTAGAGCTCCTCCCGGAAGCGGTGGGCCACGTGGATGCCGAAGTCTATCCCCGCCCCGATGACCAGAGAGGCGATCATCACCGTCATGATGTCCAGAGGCCATCCTATGAGGCGCAGAAGGCCGATCTCGAGGAGAATGGCCAGGAAGACCACGGAGGTGGCCGTAAGGCCGTAGGCCAGGGAGCGGAAGACAACCACCACGAGGAGGGCGCAGAGCAGGAGGGCCAGGGCTCCCGATTGCAATTGGGTGGTGAAGAGCTTGTCCAGGGCATCGGAGATGATCAGCGGCATGCCGGTCAACTCCATGTCCAAGGAACCCGGAACCATGGACTCGGATGCGGCGTCGCGGAGGATGGCGGCCATCTCCTTCTCCCCCTCCTCGTCCACGAAGGGCACCTCGAAGGCCACCAGGGAGGAGTCCCGGTCCTGGGATATGAGGGACGAGGATTCGAACCCGAAGGCCTCCTCCGCTTTGGAGAGGAGCGCTTCCGCCTCTTCCGCGGAGGCGGGGACCCAACGCCCGGGCTCCGCTTCCACGCCCACTCCGCTGCCCGGGTTGACGCCGGCCGTCTCCGCCGAGGCCAGGGCCTTCGCGGCTCGGAGGATGCCCGGGATGCTGTTCGTCTTCTCGGGGCGGAAATATTTCCTCTCCCCCTCAGGAGTGAGGTTGCGCGGATGATCCAGGACCGCGTTCACAAACTCGTCCATCCTGCGCAGGGACGCCGTCGAAAGGAGGTCCTCCCCCTCCAGGAGGGCCACCGTCGTGTCCTGGCCCCCGAAATGCTCCTCTATGCGGATGAAGGAACGGTAGGCGGGGAGGTCGTGGGGGACGAAGGTGCGGAAGTCGGCGGAGGTGGAGATTCCCAGCACGGAGAGCCCGCAGGCGACCACCAGCGCCAGGCAGCCGATCCATACCGGCAGGCGGTGCCTCTCGGCCAGGAGGGAAAGCCTGGCCAGCCCCCGGTCCAGCCAGTCAAGGAGGCGGTGTTCCTCCACCCGCCTGCTCTCCTTTATCCCCCTCCTACGGTCCCGGATGACCAGGGCTGCCGGAAGCATGGTTATGGAGAGCAGGAAGCCGAAGAAGACCCCTACCAGGCACAGGAGGCCGAACTGCCGGATAGGAGGCAGGTCGGAGATGGAGAAGGAGAGAAACCCGAACATGGTGGTGGCCGCGGCCAGAAAGACGGCGATGCCCACCGTGACCACCGAGCTCACGGCGGAGTCCTCCGCCCCCTTTCTCTTGTCCCGTTCCTCGTAGTAACGGGTGAGGATGTGTATGGAATAGGCGATGTCTATGCCCAGCATGAGGGGGACGAGGGCCATCCCCATCACCGTGTAGTGTATCCCCCCGAACCCCATGATCCCGAATATCCACAGCAGGGACACGAAGACCACGGCCAGGGTGAGGAAGATGTCCAGCACCTTGCGAAAGGTGAGGAAGAGCACCACGGCGATGAAGAGCAAGGCGATTAACCCCAGGACGGCGCTGTCCCGCAGGGAGAGGCGCTGCAGGGCCTTCATCATGTAGACCTCGCCGCTCACCTCCGCTTCCATCCCCCTGGAGGCGAAGAAAGCCGCCGTGAATTCCTCCAGGCGGCCGGCGCGCCTCAGAACCTCCGACTGGGGGAGGCCCGGACGCACCTGGATGTTCACCACCGCCGCCTTGCCGTCAGCGGTGACGGTCCTTCCCACCACCATGGCTCCCGCCGCCGCCAGGTAACGGTCCAGGGCTTCGGAGACCGCCGCCTCCACCAGATAACCGGCCGTCCTCGCGCCCTCCTCTCCCTGGCCCACGGCCGTCCGCAGACCCTGCAGGAAAGGACCGGCCTCAGGTTGTCGTTCCATGGAGCGCGCCGCCTCGGAATCAAGAAACCCACGCACCGCGTCCAGGGCTTCCTCCCCGGAGCTCGAGGCGCGCAAGGAGGAATACAAAGTCATCAGCGCCCGGGCCTCGGGATTGCGGAGCAAGTAGGACAGATAGCTCTCGGCGCGGAGGACGAGCTCCTCCCAACCCGCGGAATCGGCGCCGCTCTCTAGGGCCTGCTGGTACTCGAAAAGGGCCAGCGCGGCATCCGGAGAGAAGAGGTCCTTGCCGGTCAGGAGCACCTTGGCGTACTTGAGCCCTCCGAACTCCTTCTCCACCTTACGCAGGGCGGCGATGGAAGGATACTTGTCAGGCAGGAGGGCCTCCTGGCTGAACTCCATCTGGATGCGAAAGGCCCCCGCCACAGACGCGGCGGTCAAGACGGCTATGATGCCCAGCACCAACCAGGGCCTCCTGGCGCTCCACGAGGTCATCAACGCGAAAGCCTTTCGCATCCTCCCCCCTCCTCTCCATCCGCTGCCCACCGCGCCCGACGGCGGCAATAAGGATTATATTTGCAATAAAGAATATTTGCAATTTGCATATTTTATTCCCTCCATGTCGTCTTTCCGCTTTGAGAAAACGGCTTTATGCCTTTGGGCATCGCTCCGACCCGACGGTTCGCCTCTCCCTATTGCCGTTTCCTCCTTTGAATACGGCTATCCCTGGAATGGACCTTCGGGCCTTCATCCCTTGAAGGGAAGCGCAAATCGTAATGTCTCGGTGTCCCGCGCCGGAAGAGGGCGCGGAGCGCCAGGCAACCGCCGGGCCGAAAGGGCGGCATAAGACGGGAGGGGGATATGCGTAATCCAAGTGGAGTTCACGTGAAAACGGGGGCTGAAGGAGGAGGCGGCGGAGAGAAGAGGTGCGAACGGCATGCGGCATCGACGCCTTCGCGTTTCGGAAAGGCCTTAACGTGCTCCCCGCTCTCCATGACCTCCCCGGGCGCGAGGATACCCTTTTCCGACATGGTCGCGGGTCTCCGGGACGGATGATGCTCGGGGACGTCTCCCGTGAGGTCGCCTTTCTCTCCCCTACCCTGGGTTCTGATTGAGAGAGGGTTCAGGATTCCCGGGCGCCTATGAAAAGCCAGAGTACCCGGTTGATGGAGTCCACCATCTCGTATACCCGCTTCCTCTCCTCCTCGCCCAGGTCTTCGGTGAGCCGGACGAGGACCCTCGCCGGCTCCCTCATCATCCCCTCTATGCGCTTCTTCCCCCGCGGAGTGAAGCTCACCACAACCCGCCGGCGGTCGGAGGCGTCCCTCACGCATCTCACCCAGCCCCTCTCTTCGAGGGCATATATCATGCGGCTCATGGTCGAGGGGTTGAGGTGGAGCATGCGTGCCAGTTCCCCTTCGACCAGGCTTCCGTGCATGAAAAGGGTCAGGAGAGCGACGTACTGGGAATAGTTAAGGCCGAATTTTTCCAGCACCTCGTTGAACTCCGGGTAATAGGTGCGGATGAAGAGAAAAACGGTCTCTATCAACTTGACGAAGGGTTCCTCGGGAGGGGAACCGGGTTTGACGTTTTCATCACTCATATTTTTCATATATGAAATTTTAGCTATTCCCGCCTTTTTCGGTCAAACGGGCATTTTTACTTGCTCCGCCAGGATGATGGGGTGGCCTCTCGACCTCTTTCGACCTGAAAACGGCGGCTTAACCATGCGGACCATAAAGGCTTTTCCCACCGCTCCCGCCTTAATCTCCGTCGAGCCCGGCCTCCGTCATGAACCGGCTTACGCCGGGATGCGAGGGGGCCGCCTCTCACCCTGGGGGAGGCCCCTCGAACCTCTCGCCTTTCTTCCCACCGGGAGGCGGGAAAAAGGCCGCTCGCGCACCATGCAGATTCCGCGCAACATGATGCGCGTTTTCCCCGGAAGTCCTGAAAAAGGCCGCTCTTGCCCCATGTCGTCTCCCTGCCCCCACGGGGATGACCGCAGTCCCTCGACCCCCTCCGGCCACAAGACGCCCGGATGCGAAGCGGAACGGGGGCTCGTAGAGCGGCAGCGGTATGGGCATCGAGCGACCACCCACCATCCCCGCAATCCGATGCGCCGCTCCGTGCTCCTGCGGATTCCATCCCCCCTGGAGGCGGGGGCCTTCCCGCAAACCCCCCAGGCCTCAAGGAGACCTTCGGTTTTTTCCATCCAAAAAGATCGTGGAAAGGAAGGGGGCGCGGTGGCGAAATCCGGCTTCAGAAGAAGAAAAGGGTCTCCTGAGGCATCCCCGGCCGTTTGACCCTTTGGCCCTCCGCTGGTAAATTGTGACTATCGGTCATTTCCGAAAGGGGTCGCCTTGAGGGAGGACTCAAAACGCGGAAACGCGCGGTCGGTGCGGTTCGTGCAGGAACGCTCCGCGGAGACCAGGAAACGCATCCTGGACGCCGCGCGGGAGGTCTTCGCCGAGAAGGGTTACGAGAAGACCACGGCGGCGGACATAATCTCCCGCGCCGGGATCGGCCACGGTACCTTCTGGCTCTACTTCCGGAACAAGGAGGACCTCCTGCGCCACATGCTCCGCGAGATGGTCGGCGAGCTGGAGTCCTTCGACTGGTACCGCGAGAACCACCTCGAGGAGATCGCCGTGGAGAATCTCCAGGACGTGGAGCGGATAATCCGCGGCGTCATGGAGGTCTTCCGGCGTTATTCCCATATCCACCCCCTGGTCATCAGGGCCTCCGTGGAAAGCGAGGAGTTCCGCCGCGACCTTGACGAGCTCAATCTTCCCTTCGCCCGCATCCTGGAGGCCAAGCTGCGCGAACACCTGGGGAGGGGGCTTTGCCGCGACCTCGACCCGGAGGTCGTGTCCCGCATCATCTTGGCCATGATGGAGTTCGCCACCGTGCAGTGGGTGAACGGCAGCCTGGACTGCGACCTGGAAAAGCTGGTGCACAACCTGAGCGTGATCATCTTTCACACCCTCCGCCAGGAGAGTTCCGGGTAACGGCGCTGGAAGGCGCGGGCGGTGCCGTCTCCGGGGAGCCCCACAATTCGGGAACGGGAACGCCGACACCGGCACGACCTTGGCCGATTCACGAGCCGTCTCCGCCGTCTCCGGAGACCTCTCCGGAGCGCGGCACCCTCGGGACCGACACCGGAGGGAGGGATTATAATCATTTCGTCCCTCGGGCGCCTTTACGGGTAGCGAGGGGCGGCGCGGCTTCCTGGGAGGGGCCTACCGGGAAGGGGGATGGGAATGAAGGTAATCGTGGTGGGAGCGGGAACCGCGGGGCTGGCCGCCACCTACGTGTTAAAAAAAGGCGGCGCGGAGGTCACCGCCCTGGAGGCCTCCTCCACGCCGGGAGGACGCCTGGCGGGAGCCAGGCGCGACGGTTACGTGCTCGACTTGGGAGCGCAGTTCTTCTTCCGCTACTACGACACCACCTTCGACCTCTGCCGCCGCCTGGGGCTTGAGGGAGAGATCGTCGCCTTCCCCTTCAAGGTGGCCATATGGAGGGAGGGCAGGCTCAACCCCCTGACCGCGGGCCTGGACCCCCGGCTCCTGTGGAAGGACAGGAGGGACCTTCTGCGTTTCCGCCTCTTCGGCCCCCGAGGCATCCTGCAGATGGCCCGCATCATGCCCCTCATCTTCCAGAGGCGCAGGGACCTGCATTTCATCGACTACCGCGCGTCCCTGGACCTCGACGACGAGAGCCTGGCCGAACTGGCGCTGCGCCGCGGAGGGGAGGAGGCCCTGGAATATTTTTTCCAGCCGCTGGCCTCCTGCCTGACCCTGGGCGAGCCGGAGGAGATAGGAGCGGGGTACGGGCTGGCGCTGGCCTGGTACGCCCTGCACGGCCTGTACACCCTGAAGGGCGGCATCGGGACCCTGGCCGAGGCTCTTTACCGGGAATGCCGGGACCGGGTGATGCTCTCCACCCCGGCGCAGAGGATAGTGCTGGAGGGCGGGAAGGTGAAGGGGGTGGAGACCGGGAAGGGGTTCATGGAGGCCGACGCGGTCATCTGCGCCACCACCGCCAGCGTGGCCCGGCGGCTGATGCCCGAGCTCCCCGGTCGGATGCGGGAGGTCCTCGGGCGGGTGCGCTACAGCGCGTGCTGTCACGTGATGTTCGGCCTGCAGGAACGCCTGCTACCCGAGGGATGGTATGCAGTGGGGCTCCCGCGGCGAGCCATGTCCCCCATGGCCGGCTTCACCGACAACTCCATAAAGTCCCCGCTCTACGCCCCGCCGGGCGCCGGGATGGTGCACTGCTTCACCTACGGGAAGCACGCGCGGGAGCTGAACTCCCGCCCGGACGGGGAGGTCTTCTCCCTGCTGGCGGAGGAGATCCGCCGCTTCATGCCCTCCATGCCCAGGGAGCCGCTGTTCTCGGAGGTCTACCGCTGGGAGGAGGCGGTTTGCCTCTCCCCTCCGGGCATGCTCCGCGCCATGGAGGAACTCAAGGAAAGGAGCTCCCGGGAGGTCAAGGGCCTGCGCCTGGCCGGGGAATACCTCTTCATGCCCTCCGTGGACGGGGCATTGCGCAGCGGCATGGACGCCGCCGAGTCGCTGCTCCACGGGGCCTAATCATGCAGGCCGCCGCAACGGCCATCCACACCGTCCGTTTCGGGAGCTCGCCCGCCGTCCTCGGGGCTTTCCTTCCGCCGCACGCGGCAGCCCGCGGACATTCAGGTGGGCACCCCCAGCCGCGGCAGGACGACGGCGCTCAACAACAGCCAGGCGGCTATGACTCCCAGCAGCGCTATCCAGTTCATCTTGGGACGCCTTTCCGTCAAAAGAAGGCCTAAAAGCATAAAGGACGTGAGGCCCACGCCCGGGGAGAGGCATCGAGCCTCGCCGGGCCTTCATCTTTCCGCGGTCCTGACCGGACCTTTACCAGGGGCTTCACGTGGAGCGCGTTGCGCACCCCCCGGACAGGCCTTGGCCGCTCCCGCCGCCCCATCCCAGGAGGGAGAAGAGCTTGCGCACCCTCCCCGACCCGCATCTATCGCAGTGCGGGGTCTCCTTCTCCGCGTCCTCGGAGCGGCGGAAGAAGGCGTCGAAACGATGGCCGCACTCCTCGCAGCGATACTCGAATATGGGCATTTCCTTCCTCCTTTCGACAACAAGGATACATCCCGCCTCCGTCGCCGGCTATGATCCGGGTCAAGGTCCGGGAGCGCCGGCTTCCGCTCAAGCCGATCTCTCCCCATGGCGCCCAAAGGCCGAAGAACGCCGACCGTCACCTCCCCCGAAAGGCTGAAGGCCCATAGGGATCCCCGAACCGTACGCCTCTTTGATACCTCTGCCGCCCTCCCGTTCATGGACCGCATGTTCCCAACCGGCACCATGACCCTTACTGCCCCAAGGATAACGCCTTTGTGGAGAGGAAGATCCAGACCACGAAGTACGAGCTCTGGGCCTTCCGGGAGGGCTACACGGTGGAAGAGCTCAACCAGATCCTGGACGAGTGGAACTACGTTTACAACCACGTGCGTCCCCACCAGAGCCCGGGTTATCTCATCACCATGGAGTTTTTGAAAGTCTGGATGGAGGGATGCAAGGATAAGGGCGATGTGTTCACCATGTAGTGGACCAGCACACCCGTTTTACCGCCGCCGGCGGCAGATGCTAACATTTAAATCGTTCCCCGGCACCGCAGACCGGTCGGGCGGGACGCCGGGGAACCTGAGGGGCTCACGGAGGGTCATAACGCAGAGGAGACGAAAGAGGGCGGGAATGCGGCGCATCATCATCTGGTATTCCAACCTCAGCCGGAAGGGCAAGGCCCTTTTGTGGGCTTCACTGGGCCTTCTGGCCGCCGTGGTGTTGCTCGCCGTGGCCTGGATGGTCCTCACCCCGGAAAAGGTGCTCGTCCGCTACGGGACCATCGTCCGCGACCCCATCGACAACCACGTATGGGAGGACAACACGCAGACCGCCTGGGTGAGTCCCGCTGAGGCCGCCAACTACCGGGTGGAATACGTCGACCGCTACAGCCCGGAACACGAGGAGCAGATAAGAAAGGAGAAGGAGGCCGCGGCCGCCGAGGAGAAGGAGTTGGAGGAATCCACCGGTTTCCAGGCCTTGGAGACCTCCATACCCGCCCAGACATTCCAGGACCTCAACACCCTGCAGCGCAATATAGAGGTCATGGGGCAGGACATCATCTCCGGGATGGAGATGGCCTCCCAGGTGTCGGGCATCAAGTCCACGCTGGTCAACTACCGCAACCAGGTGGCCACCATGCCTCTTCCTCCGGAACTGGAGCCCCTACGCCAGGAGGCGCTGCAGATCTTCGACATGTACATCAAGGCCTGCGACCTGTTCCTCCAGGCCATAGCCACGGGTGACCTCACCCTGGTCGACGAGGCCAACGCCCTCATACAGGCGGCCGCGGAGAAGATACAGGCCCTCATGCCCTCCTATTGACGGCATCCCGAGGCAACTCCTCGACCGGGCACGGCGATCAATGGTGTGCTCCATTCGGCCGTTTCCGGCCCCACCAAGCTCTCGCCTCCCCTGATCGCGCCACGCAGCCTTTCATCCCCCTCCCCACGACCGCGGCAGGACAAACCGGACCGAGAGAGGTGGAGGTGTGCAGCGGGGACCGCCGCGGTTCAAGGGTATTCGCGCCTCTCCCGTCCATGTTCCGCGGCGGAGCGGGGAGAAAACTTCGGGGCGGAAGTGAAGGCTCGGGGGAGGGCCAGCGGGTTCAAAAAAGACCACCACGAACCGGAGAGAGCCTCCGGTAACCTGAAGGAAACCAAACCAGTAAGGCGGTTCCTCCCCATGAAGACGAGAAGCAGAAACGGTGAAGCGAGTTTTCGCGGAGAAGGTGGGCCACCCTTCCTCTGGAACGAACCATGCAGACGAAACGGACTGGGAGCCCGGTTAGTATTAAGCCGCCCGGATGGCTATAATTAACCTTATTCCTTGGCCGGATGCGGATCGTAAAAGGGGGAATGAGCATGGCGGAAAAGAGCACCGAGAGGTCTCCCCTCTTCCTCAAGACCGTGGAATGGTCCATGACCGCTCTTTTTCACCTCACGCGCCTGCTCTTCTACATCTTTCCGCCAGGACTCTTCTACGCCCTTTTCCGCGCCATGGGCGCCACGCTGCTCTACCTGCGACCCGGGATGCGCCGCCGCCTGGAGGCGAAGATCTCCGAAGCCCTTCCGGAGATAACCGACCGCCGGGAGATCACCAGGATAGCCCGCCAGGCCTGCGCCTCGGTGTTCATGCCCATCCTGGACATCTTCACCCTGGGAAGGCACGGGGAACGCTACATGCGGGAGCTGCGCATAGAGGGCAGGGAGAACTTGGCCCGGGCCGAGGAGGCGGGAAAGGGCATCATCTTCATCGGTCCCCATATCGGCGGCGTGGCCGTCGTGCACGCGGTCATGGCCCGCCTGGGAAAGCCTTACACGCCCATCATGTACCGTCCCGAGGACACCGCGGTGCCCCGCTACGTGGAACATCTCGCCTTCTACGCCGGTTTCCTGGGCTGCGACCTGGAGGAGCCGGTATTCCTGGCCGGGAAGGACATCATCCCCAAGGTGCGCGAGCACCTATCCCGGGGCAAGTGCATCGGGCTCACCTTCGACGTGCCCGGCACGGGGGTGGTGGAGTTCTTCGGCCGTCCGGCGGCACTCGCCGCGGGAGCCGGGTACTTCGCCTACGACACCGGTGCCCCCATCCAGCCCTTCTGCCTCCTGCGGGGAAAGGGGGCCTTCGACAACCGCCTCATCTTCCTGCCCCCCATCTTCTGCGACACCTCGGCGGACAAGAAGTCGGAGGTGGCCAGGGTCATGCGGGAGGTGGTCAAGGCCGGAGAGAGGACCATACGCATGGCCCCGGGACAGTGGATGAGCTGGTTCGGGCTCTGGGCCTGGTGGGACCAGGCACGCGAGATCATGGAGAAGGGGGCATGAGCGGCACCTGGTCCGCACTGCTTCCCTGGAAGGACCTGCTTCGCTGTCCTTCCTGCGGCAGCGGACTGGAAATATCACCCAATGGAGCCGCCTGTTCGGGCTGCGGCGCCGGCTTCGGGGAGGTGAACGGGCTGCCCGACCTCCTCCCGCCGGACGTCCATCCCCTGGTGGCCTCGGAGAGGGAACACTACACCGAGAAGGTCGATTATTACCTCCGCATGCACGCCACCTGGTGCGGAAGCCCCTTTTACCGCCATTACCACACCGCCTTTCTCGATGACCTGCGGCGCCTCCCTCCCGGCTCTCTCATCCTGGAGACCGGCTGCGGGCTGGGAAACGACGGCCTGGAGCTCCTTCGCTCCGGATACCGCCTGGTGGAGACGGACGTCTCCCCCGGACAGCTGGCCGAGGCGCGCCGCCTCCATCACGGGGAGGGGTTCGAGGACGCCTCCTTCCACCTCCTTGCCGACGCCACCCGCCTCCCCTTCGCCGACGCCTCCTTCGACGGAATGCTCATGGTGGCCTCCCTCCACCATCTCCCGGAACCCGGAAAAGCCCTGCGCGAGGCCCGCCGCGTCCTCCGCCCCGGAGGGCTTCTGGTACTGGGGACGGAGCCCAACACCTGGCAGAGCAGGACCATATACCCGGTTGGAAAGATATTCCTGAGAATCATCCGGGCCCTGGCGGGAAAGGGGCAAGAACCCCCGGACACCGTCTCCGAGGCCGACCGCCTCACGGAGGGGTTCTCCGCCGCCTCCCTCTCCCGCCTTCTCAGGGAGGCGGGTTTCAACCGCGTGGATCTCAAACCGGCCGGCTACCTCTCGGCGGCCCTCTTCTTTGCCTCCACAGAGCTCTCCCAGCTTCTGGGAAGGACGGTCAGGCTCTTCCCCCTGGAACGCCTGGCCATCCCCCTGGACGAGTCGCTGGGCAGGTTGCCTCTGCTGTCCCGTTACCCCTGGCACTGGAACGCCGTGGCCTCCTGAGCGGCACCTTCCCGGGGGAAGGAGCGGCTCCCGGGATGTCGAACATCACTGGCCACGCCGCACATAGCCCGCTGAGCACACGGAATCCGGGAGCGACGCAACTGCGGGCACCTCGCGGGCTGACGACCCCGGAAAGGCAGGGAGGCCGGGACGCAAAAACCCGCTTCTGAAGCGAAGGCAACCCCGAAGCGGATTTAAGGGAAAAGGCCATCCCCCTTCTTCCGTGAACACGGGGGATCCGTGTGCGAGTGAAGTGAATCTTTAGAACTCTTCAGGAAGAACGGGAGCCTCAGGACTTCAAGAAGAATGGGTGCTTCAGGAGGAATGGAAGGCGGGAGAAGGACATTTCGCGAGGGGTAAAGATCGTTCCCCGAAAGGCGAGACTCGATGTTACGAAATTGTTACGTTGAAGTGATAAATGTTACGCCCACTTTGAGTTTATGTTACATTTACAGGCGAGTAACTTAACACGGGAGCGATTGATTGTATGATTTTTGTGTGGATAGCATGTTCATCCCGGGCTGGCCGAAACGGGTTTAAGGGATTTTTTAAAGGGGTATATAAAAATCGGGTGGATGTATGACGGTAATTCCGCAGCTCCGTGAAGGCCAGGTTCGGAGCAGGAGATCCACCTGATTCTTGGGGTGCCAGTTGGGATCGTTGCGGACTGGGGGTGTGTGAGAGCAAAAACCTGGGTGCAAAAGGACCATCTCTCGGGCGAAGATCAATTCGATTGTTCTTCTTCTAATCCCGAATCGGTTCCCAGGCTATCTCTTCTCACCATCCGGGTTCTTTGAGTGAGCCGGCACCGGTCATGGGCGGTGGCCGGACGGGCGGAGGGACCGGGAAGGACGGGATCCCCAACCCGAAGTAGTGGCCATCCCCCGCGCCGGAGGCGGGCGTGGCATCGGGGGCGAGAGGCAGCGATGAGGACAGCCCTGGTACACGACTGGCTGACCAACCTGGCGGGCTCGGAAAGGGTCCTCTTGACCCTCCATGAGCTGTACCCTGATGCCCCCATCTACACCTCGGTCTTCGTTCCGGAGGAATTCCCCACCCTCCGCCACGCCGACGTGCGCACCTCCTTCCTTCAGAGGGTCCCCGGCGCCAGGAAGAGGCATCAGGCCTTCCCCTGGCTGCGGACGGTGGCCTTCGAGAGCTTCGACCTCTCCGGATACGACGTGGTCATCTCCTCCAGTCACGCCGAGGCCAAGGGGGTAATCACCAGCCCGGAGACACTGCATATCTGCTACTGCTACACGCCCATCCGCTATTACTGGAGCGGCTATCATCATTACCTGGCCAACCCGCGTTTCGGAGTCCTCAACCCCCTGGTAAGGGTGGCCCTTCCCTACATGACCAATTACCTCCGTATATGGGACCGGTGCGCTGCGGACCGCGTGGACCTCTTCGTGGCCATAAGCGAGCACGTGGCGCGCCGCATACGCAAGTACTACGGGAGGGAAGCGGAGGTCATCTATCCGCCCGTGGACACCTCCTGGCTCCGCATTTCGGAGCGCGTGGAGGACTATTTCTTGGTGGTGGGAAGGCTGATCCCTTACAAGCGCGCCGACCTGGTAGTGGAGGCCTTCAACCGACTCGGCCTCCCCCTGAAGATCGCCGGCACCGGATCGGAGATGGACTCCCTACGCCGCGCGGCCCGGCCCAACATCGAGTTTCTGGGGCGGGTGAGCGACGCGGAACTGGCCGAGCTCTACTCTCGCTGTCTGGCCCTCGTGTTCCCGCAGGAGGAGGACTTCGGCATCGTGCCCCTGGAAGCCATGGCCGCGGGAAGGCCGGTTATCGCCTACCGGGCGGGAGGCGCGCTGGAGACGGTCAGGGAGGGACTGACAGGCGTCTTCTTCGAGCGCCAGGATACGGAATCTCTGGTGGAGGCGGTCCGGAGGTTCGACCCCGGAGACTTCGACCCACAGGCCATAAGGCGGCACGCCATGCGCTTCGACACCTCGGCATTCAAGGAAAAGTTTTCCAGATACGTCAGGGATGCCTGGGAGCGATTCCAGGAAGAATCGGCGGCTCGCGAAAGGAGAGGGCGGTTGATAAGCCTGCCCTCCGGGGAGGCAAACCAAAGGGGGTAAGCAATGGAAGGGCGGCTGGTCGAAGAGAGAGACTCGCAGACCGCGCAGCAACCCGTGGAGTCTGGGGTTACCGCTCCAAAGGTCGAGGAGATCTCCGACCAGGAACTGCAGGCCATCTTGAGAGAGGCTCGCAGGGAGCTACTGCATCCCCGCTCCCAGCGCAGGCTGGAGGTGACCGTCCGCATCCTCATGCGCTTCGTTTGCGACGCCTCGGCCATGTGGGCGGCCCTGGTCTTCTCCTACTGGGTGCGCTTCCAGTACCCGCTGGTGGTGCGGCTCTTCCCGCCCGAGAACGCCGTCTCTTTCGGTCCCGTGGCCCTCACCCTGGCCATGACCTCCCCGGTGCTCTTCCTGGCCCTTAAGGCATGCGGCATGTACGACCCGTACCAGCGCATCCGCGTGCTGGACCGCATACCCAGGATAGTCGGCTCGGTCAACGCCCACCTGGTGTTCACCCTCATCGTCTCCTTCCTCTTCAACTCGCTGGCCACGCCCCGCGGCTTCCTGGTCTTCTTCTGGGCCTCCTCCATCATCTTCATCTTCGTGTCCAGGACCTTCCTCCAGTTCCTGGCTTCCCTCATCGGCTGGGGCGACGTGGTCATGCGCAACACACTCATAATCGGGGCCGGCAGGGTGGGGAAGTCCGTGGCCCGCAAGCTCATAAAGCACCAGGGGTTCGGGCTCCGGCCTATAGGCTTTCTGGACGACGATCCTCTCTTCGCGGAGTTCGAGGAACCCGAGCTCCGGGACCTCCGGGTGCTCGGCAACCTGGACAGCCTGGAGAACGTGATACGCGATTTCCGTGTGGAGAAGGTCATCATCGCCTTCAACACCTCGCCGGCCGAGAGGCTGCTCGACCTGGCCTCCACCTGCAACGGGGCGGGAGTGGAATGCTCCATCGTGCCCCGCCTCTTCGAGGTAATAACCGACGAGATAACCGTCAACGAGATCGGGGGCATACCCCTGATCCGGCTGAGGGACAAGAGGCTGCACGGCTACAAGAAGGCGCTCAAGACCCTTGAGGATTACGTGCTGGGAACGGCCATACTGCTGGTCATCTGGCCCATCCTCCTGGTGACGGCCATCGCCATCAAGCTGGATTCGCCGGGGCCCGTCTTCTTCCGGCACCGCAGGGTTGGCAAGGACGGTAAGTGCTTCGACTGTCTCAAGTTCCGTTCCATGGTGGACGGGGCTCACAAGATGCAGGCCGAACTGGTGAACGGGAAGTCGGGAAACGAGTTCGGCTGGCTGTGCTGGAAGGAAAAGGAAGACCCGCGCGTGACCCGGGTGGGCAAGTGGATTCGCAAGTTCTCCATCGACGAGCTCCCGCAGATCTTCAATGTATTGGCCGGCCAGATGAGCCTAGTAGGCCCCCGTCCACACATCAAAGAAGAGGTCCGTCAGTACAAGGATTGGCACCGCCAGCGCCTGAACGTCAAGCCTGGGATCACCGGGCTCTGGCAGGTGAGCGGGCGTAGCGACCTGCCCTTCGACGAGATGATAAAGCTCGACCTCTACTACATCGAGACCTGGTCGCTGTGGCAGGACATCAAGATAATCCTGCGCACCTTCAAGGCCATAATCACCGGGGATGGGGCTTATTGACGACGGGGCCACCGGAGGAAAGCGGGGAGCTGCGGAGCGGGAAGAGGGCGGGGGGGACTCCTGCCCTCCAGACCCTCGGGAAAAATATCCCGCAGTCCGTAGAAACCGGTCCGGGAGACCACGTGAGAGGCGGCAAAAGGGCGGTAAGAGGGATAGGGCGCGGGGGGTGCGTATCGGGGGGAGGCCGGGCGGCCCTTGTGCCGCCCGGCCGGTTTAAAGGGGAAGATACGAAAAAGCGGAAGAGGCCGCGAGCTGCGCGGAGCGGAAACTCCTCGCTCTCCAGGACAACGACCGCCGGTCCCGGGCCGTGGGGCCGTCGAGCACGCTTTAGCCCGAAGTGCGCCATGTGGCCTGACCAGGAGATTGAGCGGGATCGTCCGTCTTGAGAGACCTCCCACATACGGTATGTCCGTCTGCGCGGTCCCGCCCGGGGAATCGGTGAAGGGCATGGCAGGAGTTTCCATCCGAAAAGACTGTCCTCCTGCCCGAGGGATGGGGTAACATTACGTGCATGGGGTTTCGCGACGGCACGTCTTTCGTCTTGACAGGCGATCCTCACGACGTTACAGAGTCCCAAGGCAAAAAGGAAGGTGGAGGTGACTTCTTCCCGCGGCGGAGAATGCGGTGATTCTGAAGGGAAAAGCCTCTTCGGGGGATGGAACAGGAAGCTCGCCGTGCTCCTCACCTTTTTCCTTCTCTTACATATCCTGAAGAGCCTCTTCCTGGGCGTGCACGTGGACGAGGCCAACTGGTGGATGCAGAGCAGGCACCTGAGCGCAGGATATTATTTCCATCCGCCATTCACAGCTTTTCTTGTCCGCGTCGGGACCTTTGTCTTCGGCGACGGGGCTGTGGGCCTAAGGATGGCCCACCTCCTTTTGGCTGCCGCTTCCCTGGCCCTGGCCTACCTGCTGTGCCGGGAAATGGGGCTCGACGGGCGGTGGTCGTTCTTCACCGTGCTGCTCCTGGCCTGCCTGCCGTTTACCAATTACTGGATAACCATGGTCGTGGTCGACACTCCCATGATCTTCTTCGCTCTGCTCTTCGCCATCCTCGCCTGGAGGGCGATTGCCGCCGGGGAAAGCGGGTACTGGTACCTGGCGGGGATCTCCGTGGGCTTCATGCTCCTCTCCAAGCTGCAATCAGTCCTCTTCATCCTGGGGATTTTGTTCTTCCTGGTCACTTCCCCCGGTTTCCGCTCCCACCTGAAGAGGAAAGAGCCCTACCTCGCCATGGTCCTGGCTCTCCTCATCCTCACCCCCACCATCGCCTGGTACGCGGTACATCACTTTGAACCCATAATCTACCAGCTGACAAGCCGGCCCGGTTTCCTCCATTCCGGGCCGGGCGATTATCTGGTGAAGGTGGCCAAACATGCGGGTTGGGAGGCGCTCTCCCTCTCGCCCTTCGTCTACCTGTTCAGCATCATCGGCCTGGTATGCGGTGGATACCTCGGCTTCAGGAGAAGGAAACCCGAGCTGCTCTTCCTCTTCTGGCTCGCCCTTCCGGGCACGGTATTTTTCACCCTCACCGGCGGACCTCCCCGCTGGGGGTTCTCCTCCCATCTCTTCTCCCTCGTCCTAGCCATGGCCTCCGCATCCTTGCTCATGGGCACAACCCCCTCGCGACGTTCCCGACAACTCCAGGCGGCGGCGTACTGGGGGCTTTTCCTCATCCCCTGCCTGGCCATCACATCGCTCACCCTCTACCTCAGCGCCTCCTCCACGGTCCATTCCGGATGGAAGGAAGTGGCAGGCGCGGTGGATGCACTGGCCTCGGCGGAAGAAGGAGGGGGAGGCACGGCCCCCGTGGTGGCCTCCCCCTACTACTTCATATCCAGCGAGATCGCCTACCACCAACGGGGGCATCCCCTCGAATACACCATCGCCTTCCTGGTCTACGAGAACGAGGTCATGTGCGACAACAGCTCCTACTCCCCCTGGGTTCCGCTGGACCGGCTGGAGGGGAGGGACTTCCTCTTCGTGGACGAGAGGGACAACCCCGACGGGTTCCAGACCCCGGCCTCCTTCTGGGAGGCCAAGCTGGCCCCCTATTTCCGGGAGGTGGAGGAGCCGGTCGTCCTGCGCCTGTCCTCCCACGGCAGGGAACGCGAGATCTACATCTTCCGTTGCTCCGGGTTCAAGGGGCCCGATGCGGAGATGGACAGCAGGGGAGAGGCGCGCCGGTACGTGGAAAACCCCTGCGGGGATTGAGTGTCGGTTCGCTACCGGGCCAAGGGGAAGGCCTTCCCGGATACCGCCCACCACCCAGGCGCCCGAACCGGCCCTCGATCTGCGGCTCGAAGCGCTCCAAACCCCATGCCCTCAAACGGCCTTTCCGTCCACCTCCTGCCCGCTTTGACGTCTGACCTTTCCCGGAGTCTTACGGAGAAGACGGGCGGGAACAGGAGCCAAAGCCCAGGACGGCTTTAAGTCATCCGGCCGCACGCTCAAGAATCCCGGCCCGGAGGGGCTTTACGGTAGGTCCTGGGGTCGATCCAGGACTCCTTTTTCTCCTCCTCCTTCGCCAGGTCGTGCTCCGGCGGGGGCCCGTGGAAATGCGAGGGGTCGTACTTGTAGCCCACGTAATCCTCGGGGTTGACCCGCTTTCCCTCCACTTTGATCACTCTCCCGGGGTTCCCCACCACCACGGAGTAGGGAGGGACGTCCTGGTTCCAGACCACGGCGTTGAGGCCGATCTGGGCGTACTCCCCGATGGTGGCGCTCCCCCCAACCATGGCCCCGTGGTAGATCTGGACGTAGTCACGGATGTCCATGAAGGGGTTCTCCTCCGGGAGCCCCACCGCCCCCACGGCCACGTGGGAATAGATGCGGACCCCGCGGCCTATACGCGTCCCTCTACCTATGAGGACGCTTATGGGGTGGTCGAGGTGGAAATCGGGACCGATCTCCGCGTCGGGATGGATCTCCACCCCACAGAGGAAATAGTTCAGGCGGTACCCCAGGAAGGCCAGGGTCACCCACCCTTTGAGGTAGAACCACCTGTAGATCCGGTACAGGGCGATGGCCTGGTTGCCCGGATGCAAGAGCACGTCGCGCACCAGGCCCCCCAGCCCCTTGCGCTTCAGGGCCAGCCTCAGGTCGTCAAGGAAATGCGCCTTCTTCTCCTCGACCACAGGCGATCCCCCCTTCCGGTCACGCTCCCTTTCCTCCCCTCAAGCGACCCTTGATCCACTTGCGTACCGTGTCCAGCGAACCGTATTTTATCATCGCCGTCTCGTAGGGCCTGCTCTCCAGGAATCTCACCGTCTCCGGTTTGAGCACGCTCCTCCCCCTCAGGACGTTGGGGAGCCCCAGAAGGGTGTCCAGGATGCCGCGGAAGAAGCTGCGGAAGGTATGGTGTTTCACGGAATAGAGGATGAAGAAGACCAGGTAGTGGAGGGATTTTTTCAAGGCCGTGCCCAGGGGGTAGAAACGCGCCAAGTACCACCACCCCCCGGTCATGGTGATGTACAGGCGATGGCCCGGGTCGCGCACCTCCCGCGAGATCTTGTGCCGGATGACCGCCGCGGGGTGGTAGACGATGCGGTAGCCGCGGTCGATGGCCTTGGCGGAGATGTTGCGCTCGAATTGGTAGAGGAGTATCTCGGGCTCGATGTAGCCTATCTCCTCCAGCACGTCCCGTCGTATCAGGGCCCCGTTGCCGTGGAAGGTGGGGACGTCGAAAACCCCTTCCGAGGCGTGTTCCTCGGGGGAGAACCAGCGCAGCGGGTCGAACACCTCACCGGTGTCGTAGTACAGGTTCTTGCTGTGCACCACGGCGATGCGGGGGTCGGAGCCCATGACCCGGACCAGTCGCTCCAGGGCGTCCGGCTCCAGGACGCCGTCGTTGTCCTGGTGGAGGATGAGGTCCCCGGAGGCCGTCTTGGCCCCGATGTTCAGGGCCTGGATGACGATGTTGTGGGGGGACTGGATGAACATCACCTCGGGGAATTCCTCCTTTACCATCTCCCGGGTGCCGTCCTGGGAATTATTGTCAACCACGATGATCTCCTCCACGGGGTAGGTCTGGGCCTTGATGGCCAGGAGCGCCTCCCGCAAATCGTCCTTGCGGTGCCAGTTGGGTATCACCGCGCTCACCCGTGGCCTGTATTCCCGCTCCATTCCCGCCTCCTGCATGCCGGCCTCCCCTTTCTCCGTCTCCTCTTGCATTCCTCCGCTCTCTTACTCGGTCCCGGAAGCCCCGGCCTGAACACCGTTCATCCCGCCACCTCGCGAAAGACCTGCAGCGTGCTCTCCGCCGCCCTCCTCCAGGAGAAATCCCCCGCCCTCCTCAGTCCGGCCGCGGCCAGCCTCTCCCGCTCAGCCGGGTCGGAGAGGATGGAGGCCAGCACCCGGGCCATGTCCTCCACGTCCAGGGGATCGAAGTAGGCCGCCGCTTCCCCGGCCACCTCGGGAAGAGAGGTGACCCGAGAGCAGGCCACCGGCGCCCCGCAGGCCATGGCCTCCACCACCGGGAGGCCGAAGCCCTCGTACAGGGAGGGGTAGACGAAGAGCCCGCAGGCGTTGTAGATGCACAGCAGCTCCTCCTCGGTGACGTATTCCAGGTGAACCACCCTCCCTTCCACCCCACAGCGGCGCGCCGTCCCCCAGATGTCCACGGGAGGGGTGAAGGGGGCCGGCGTGCCCAGGATGAGCAGTTGCAGCTCCTCCCCCAGCTCCGCCTCGGCCAGGGAGAGGGCCTCGATGAGCCGCTCCAGGTTGCGCCGCGTGTGGATGGACCCCGCGGTGAAGAGGAAACCGGGGCGGAGGCCGAACCTCTCCCGCACCGCGGCGAGCCTCTTCTCGTCCCGCAGGGGCCGGAAAAAGCGGTCCGGTGCCGCGGGTATCACCGTCACCCTGGAGGGCTCCACCCCCAACACGTCCACGATGTCCCGTTTGGAATGCTCGCTCACGGTGATGATGCGCTCCGCCTGCCTCACCTCGCGCCAGAAGATGTCGTCGAAAAGAAAGCGGCGGTCGGAGGAGAACCACTCCGGGTGCACCTTGAAGGTCAGGTCGTGCACGGTGACCACCGCGGGACAGACCTTCAGCAGAGGAAGGAAATAGGAAGGGGAGAAGTGGAGGTCCACACCGTCGCGGCGCATGGCCAGCGGCAGGCGGAGATGTCTCCAGGCGAGCCCGGGTGCGTGGGTAAGGACCCGCTCCCTCAGCCGCGGGGAGCGGAAGGGGAGAGGCTCTATGGGCTCCGACAGGTAGAGGATGTACTCCTCCTCCCCCTCCAGGACGGTGAGCTCACGCAGGAGGTTCACCAGGTACCTGGCCACCCCGTAGCGCCTGCCCTGCAGGGTCCGGCCTTCTATCCCCACGATCATGCCGCCGCGATCCCCCTTTTTGGGCATTCCGCTCCCCCCGGCCCCGGTGCTCGGCCTCTCTTCGCTCCCCGGAATTCCTATCCTTAACCCTTCCGCGTGCACGTCCGGGGCCGGAAAAGTCGGCCCCCGCCCCGCGTGAATCCTCTCTCCAAAGGGCAATGATAGACCCCGCACCCCCCTTAGGGCCAGACCGCCCGACGCCTATCGACCCGTTCCCGGGACGGGGCCTTCCGGCCGCGCGCGGCAAAGCCCGCCGGAGGGTCGGCCTCCCCGGTCATCCGGCTCCGGTCCCGCAATCGAGCAGGGAGAGGAGTTCCTCCTCCATCTCCCTGCAACGCGCGCCGAGCTCGAAGGCCTCCTCGGCCCGCCTCTTTCCCCGTTCCCCCATCTCCTTCCTCTCCTCGGGATGGGCGAGCATCCAGCAAACGGCCTGCGCCAGCGCCTCCGGGTCTCCCGGAGGGACCAGCAGGCCGGTGCGCCCTTCCTCCACCACCTCGGGGACCCCGCCCCCGTCCGTGGCCACCACCGGCAATCCCAGGGACATGGCCTCGAGGATGACCATCCCCAGGGGCTCCGGCTCAACGGAGGCGTGGACCAGGCAGTCCAGCGCGGCCATGAGCGGCAGGGGGTCCTCGAGGAACCCGGTGAAGACCACCCTGCCCTCCAGTCCCAGGGAGAGGCTCAACTCGCGCAGCTCCTCCGGGTAGTCCTCCCTTCCGAATATGGCGCCTCCCACCAGGAAGAACACCGCCTCCGGGAAGGACTCCGCCACCCGGGCCGCGGCGCGGAGGAAGACGTCCGGGCCCTTCCATTCCACAAGCCTGCCCACCATCCCCACCGCCGGCCGGTCATCGGGAAGCCCCCACTCCCTTCTGGCCTTCCTGCGCATCACCCCCGTCTCCCCGCGGACCTCCGTCCCATTGTAGACCACGCTCACTCTCTCCCCCGGCACCCCCAGGGCCAGCAGGGCGTCCCGCACCGCCCCGGATATGGCCAGAACGCGGCGAGCGAAAAGGGTGGCGCAGGTCCTCAAGAGCCACAGGTTGAGGCGGCTGAAGGTCTGGGGAGAGGCCAGGTCGTGAAACCTCCAGGCCACCGGTCTTCCCGCCAGCCACCCGGCCATGCTCCCGTAGATATCCGCCTTGGCGCTGTTGGTGAGCACGAGACGGTAGCCCTCCCTGCGTATGAGGAGGGCCAGCCGCAGCACGGTGGACAGGAAATCGAGGGGGTAGAGGGCCACCGCCTTCCGGTCTTCACCCAGTGATCTCCTCCTTATCCCCAGAAGCCTTCTGGAAGGAATTCCCAGATGAACGCGGATGCCCAGTGTTTCCGCCGCCTCCACCAGGGGACCGCGACGGGGCACGGCGAGCCCGGGCTCGAACCGCTCGCGGTCCAGCCGCCGGAGGAAATCGAGGAGCACGCGCTCCGCTCCCCCCATCTCCACAGCGTGGTTCACCACCAGCAGACGGTAGGCTCCCATCGCCGATTCACTCCCTCACGGCGGAGAGGAAAAGACTGCGGCCCCGGTCCCGGAACCCCGGCAGGCGGTAGAAGAGGCGGTAGAGAGGGACTCCCACCGCCACGCTCACCCGGTCGCGGAGGAGGTGGGGGAACACGGTGAAGGATTCCGTCACCAGGAAGCCGCACTCCCTCACCGCGCCCTCTAGTTCCCTGCGGCCGTAGAGGTGGACGTGGCCCGGGTCCTCGAAGATGCGCGGGCTGGGATAAAGGCGGTTGGGCGTGCAGACCACGAGGACGCCGCCCGGTCGCAGTACCCTCCTCCATTCCCGCAGGGCGCCCCCAATATCTTCCAGATGTTCCACGAGGTGGTGGCTGACCAGACGGTCGAAGTGGGCGTCGGGGAAGGGAAGGCGAGAGGCGTCAGCGCGGAGGACCGTGCTGCGAGGCGCTGCCCGCGTCGCCAGGCGCACCGCCTCCTCCAGCACGTCCACCCCTACCGCACGGTGGCCTCTGGCCTCCAGGAAGGAGAGGAACGCGCCTCCCCCGCAGCCGACCTCGAGGATGCGGCTGCCCGGCTCGGGGCGTAAGAGCTGGTAGAGCAGTTTGGCCTCCACGCGGAAATCACGGGTGGATTCACGGTAACGGTAGTATTCCTCGTCGTACATGCCCTTCCTCTTGTGAGCCGCCCTTTCCGCCGTACCCCGTGGCCGGGTTCCCCTCTCCGTCACCCTTCCCGGCCCTTTTTCCTGCGCTGTTTGAACTCGATGATGTAGTCGAAGGGGGTGCCTGTGCGCAGTTCCATCCAGTCTTTCACCTTGACCCCCGATTCCCTCCAGTTCAGGAGGTGGTCGAATGGGGTGGAAGGGGCCCGGGCCACATTGGGGTGGTCGTAGTATTTCTCCGGGTGGGCCAGGACGTCGGCCTGCCAGGCCAGCCCCAGCTCCTCGGAGGTGAACATCTGTACCGCCGGGACACCGCCCCAGACCGTGTGGTCCGGAACGTCCTTGGTCACCACCGAGCCCGGCAACACGCCGCAGTGCTTGCCCACCGTCACCCCGGGCATGATGATGGAACGGGCGCCGACGGCCGAATTGTACCCTATGCGGGTCTCCTGCACACGCATGGGGAGGTCGGCCACGGAGTTCACCGCCGCGTCATGGGCGAAGATGATGGCTCCGTAGGCTATCTTGGCGTAGTCCTCTATTATCACGTGCTGAGGGGTGGTCATCTCTATCCATACCCCCAGGTCGACCCAGGCCTTCTCCGAGATCCGCACCCCCCGCTTGCGCAGCAGCTTGATACGGGTGGCGTGGTCGGGATGCCACATGGAGAGGATCATGAGCAGGCGGTAATCGAGGAAGGCCAGGAGGTCCAGCACCTTATTGGTGACCTTCCCCGCCAGGAGGTTGCGTCCCAGGAACAGGTATCCCCGGGCCGCCTTCATCCAGAGCTCCAGGTCCATGTTCACCGCTCCTTTCGCCGACAGCCATTCCTAAAAGACCGATCTCCGTCTCTGAGATTTCCTCAAGACCGATTATACGGTGAATATCGTCAAGAGGCCCGAAATCATGAGCCACGCTGAAGGGGCTTCCAGCGGGCGGAACTCCATTCCGGCCGGACTGCCGTCTCGGTATCCTTAGCGGTCGCTCCCGCACCGGAGGCATGCCGCGGGAGAGATCTCCAGCGCTCTTCTCTCCCCAAAGAGGCGCGCCGCCCCGGAGGTGTATGTCCGCCTCCACGACGAAAAAACCTGGAGCATCACATGCTCGAGGCGAGGGATATGAACCGGATATAGGATGTCCGACCTCTCCTGCGTCCCTTAAAAGGAGCGGACTCCAGCGGACCGGGACGCGAAACGCAGGCATCCTCCACATTGCTATAATGAACGCGGATAAAGAAAGGGGCGTGGATACCGATATAACCACGTGTGAGCCGGTCGGCGGCGTGGGAAGGTGTTTTTTCGGTGTGACGGAAAAGGACAAAAGGAAGGCGGGGACATGAAATTCAGGGACGTGGGTCTCGCCATACGCAAGCGGTGGTGGATGATCGCCGCCATCCTCCTCCTGGCCCTGCTGGTGGCCGCCGTGGTCACCAAGGTGCAGAGCCCGGTCTACAAGGTGGAGATCGCCGTTTCCGCCACCGCCCCCATAAACCCCACCACCAAGCTCCCCGACGCCCTTACCCAGACCGCGTACGTGGCCCTCATGCCCTCCATAGCCAACTTCACCGAGGGCCTGGGGGTAGCGGAGGCGGTGAGCAGGCGCCTCTCCCAGGAGGGCATCGAGATCGCCCCCGAGGAGCTGATCAAGAAGGTGAGCGCCGTGCCGGAGGCCAACTCCACCTCGGTGAGGATAACCTTCACCGACGGCAGCCCAACCCGGGCGGCGGACATCGCCAACGCCTGGGGCGAGGTGCTGGTCCTCAAGACCCTGCGCAGTGAGGCCAACGAGTTCTACGACGAGAGCTTCAAGACCCTGCTCCTCAACGGGAGCATGGTCTTCACCAACCGCGCCGTCCCTCCTCCCAAGCCCACACAGCCCAAGCCTGCCGCCTATCTGGGCCTGGGGGTCTTCGTGGGGCTGCTTTTGGGGATAGGGCTGGCGGTGATCATCGAGTTCTTCGACCCACACTTCCGCTCCCCCAGCGAGGCGGAGGAACTCCTGGGGCTGCCCGTCCTGGGGATAATCCCCCGGCTAAAGGGCGACCGGGCGCTGAAGCTGCTGCCCTCCTTCGGCGAGGGTTCTCCCACCTGGGAAGCCTATTCCGAGCTGCGCTCCGGTATCCTCCTCACCCGCAAAGGGGAACCGCCGCGTTCCATCGTGGCCGTGCCGGCCATCCCCTTCGAGGCCGGACCGGCTGTGGCCGCCAACCTGGCGGCGAGCATCGCCTTCACCGAGAGGGATACCCTGCTCGTGGACTGCGACCTCCGCGAGGGGGCCTTGAGCCGCCTGCTCGACGCCAGGGACAGGCCCGGCCTGGCGGAGGCGCTGAAGGGCGACGGTGACCTGAAGAAGAACGTGCGGGCCACCGGAATCGCCAACCTATCCTTCCTTTCCGCGGGCGGGAGGTGCGAGAACTCCACCGACCTCCTCTCCCTCACCTCCTTCTCCGATGGCCTCAGGGAACTGGAGGAGATCTACGACCAGGTGGTGCTCTACGCACCCCCCTTGGTGGGTTCCATGGACGGCGCGGTGGTTGCCGCCCAGGCCCAGTCCTGCCTGGTGATCATTGACGTGGGCTTGTGCACCCGTGTGGTGGCCGCGGAGGCCATGCACAACCTCCACCTCCTGGGAATAGTTCCCACCGGCGTGGCCCTGGCCAATTACAAGGTGAAGGTGAGGGAAAAGCCGGAGCATGCCCTGGAGGGAAAGGAGGCCGCGCCGGCGGTTCTCCGCAGCGAGAGGAAGCTCCCCTACAGGGAGGACAGGCTCGCGGCGGGGGTAGCGCCACACGGGGCCGCCCACCGGCGCAAGGAGACGGCGGGCGCCGCCGCACCAGCCAGGGAAGGGAAAGCGCAAGGGAAGACCAGAGTCTCACCCGAAGCCGGGCCGCAGCCGGTACCGGTGGAGGAACCCGGCATGCCGAGCGAGAAGGTGCTGGACGAGTTCCGGCGCCTTGGCGAGGCCGGCGCCCCGATCCCCAAAAACTGGCTGCGCGCCCTGAACTCGGAAAAGGCGGACGTGCGGGAATCCGCATCCGCAGCCATCACCGCTTACTACCATGCCTTCCTGCGGCGGTACCGGATAGGGGACGAAGACACGGCCAGGATCACGGAGTCCATCATCCGCATGATGCGGCGGGAAGGGGAGTTCGCGCATATGGACGAGACGGAGGCCCGGCGTCACCTCCAGGAGATGCTCCTCGCGGCAGGGGCCAGGTTCTCCTCCGGCGGAAGGCCGGCTTACGGACCGTCGGGAGAGCCGTCCGCCGGGCGGCAAACGGCTGAACCCGTCAGAGAGCCTAAACGGAAGGAGAAGAGGCGCCTGCGCCTGCGGCGCGAGGAGGGCCAGGCGGCATCCGATGCGGAGCAGGAGAAAGGGGCGGAAAACGGGGGTAGGGAGGAACCCGAAGAGGAGGTCGACTGGGAATAGTGGCCGCGCCGCGGCTGGAGGCCCGGTAATCCCGCGAGGGGGATGACCCGCAGGAGACGACAGGGGGAGGCAGGGGAAACGGGCCTTTTTCCTTCCCCGCGAGCGGGAGAGGCGGAGAGGCCGGGAAAGAGGGGGCATGGAACGGGTCGGCAAGCTTACTAAGAACACCGCGGCCCTGGTGACGGCCAGGGTGGTCACCTCTGGTCTCACCTTCCTCCTGGCCATCATCATCAACCGCAACCTGGGACCGGAGAAGGCGGGCATATACAACTACGCTTTCGCCCTCTACACCATATTCCAGGTCATTCCCGACTTCGGGTTGGGAAACATTTCCATTAGAGACGTCTCCCAGGAGCCTTCCCGCATGCATCGTTATTTCACCAACATCGTCTCCCTGCGCCTCCTCCTGGGAACCCTGGCCTTCTCTCTGTTGATGCTCACCAACCTGGTGAGCCTGGCTATGCAGGGCACCGCGGGAGTGGGGGGCGAGAAATTCTGGGTGGTCTTCACCATCTCCTTCTGCCTGCTCGTGGAGCAGCCGTTCTCCAACTCTCTGGCCGAGAATTTCATAGCCATGGAGAAACTGGTCCTGGTGGCCGGGGTGTACCTGGTGATGGGCGTCATGAAGGTGGGGCTCTCCATCTGGCTGCTGACCGCCGGCTTCCGGCACATCCTGGTCCTGCTGATATTGGTTTATCTTTTGACCTACGTTTATTCCATCCTGCACTTCTACCCCCTCTACCGGCGGCTGCGCAAACGGCTGGCCGAATCCTCCGCCGACGAGAGCGACCTTGCCGCGGCGGAAACCCTGGTCCGGTTCCCGGAGCCCAGGGGAGAGGCGGCTTCGGAAGCGCTTCTCGCCGATTACTCCTACGCGGAGATGAAGGAAAGCTCGTCCGTGACCGGTGAGGATGCCGCTGTACCGGGCCGCGAACCGGAAGTGGGCTCCCAGGTGCCTCCACCTCAGGGCGAACCGGACCTCCGCCTGGGCTTCCTAACCGTGGAGCGGCCCCTGTGGCGGTATCTTTTGTCCGGGGCCTGGCCCCTGGCAGTCGTCGCCGCCGGGGTCACCATCTACGCGGGGATGGACATCCCTTTGCTCTCCTGGTTTCGCGGTGACGCTGAGGTGGGCCTCTACGGGGCGGCCGGCATGTTCGCCAAAGCCTTCGTCTTCCTCACCCTGGCCGTTAACATGGCCGTCCTGCCCGGCATATCCAGAGTGGGAGGGAAGCACCCGGAGAGGTTGGGCGGGATATGGGAGCACCTCCTGCGCTATGTCTGGCTGTTCATCGCCTTCCTGGCCGTTGCCGTCCCCTTCCTTGCCCGACCCGTGCTGGTCCTGCAGAAGCACGATTTCGTCAAGGCCTGGCACGCCACCTGGCTCACCATGGGGGCCATGAACTTCACCTTCATGACCGCCATAAGCTTTCCTTTCTTCGTGGTCATCAACCGCCAGCGGGAGCTGACCCGTGTGGTGCTGATCTCCCTGGCCATCAAGGGAGGCCTGGACCTGGTGACCATCCCCCTCTGGGGTTATACCGGCGCCGCGGCCACCGTGCTGGTCAGCGAATTCCTGGTCTTCTGCATCCTGGCGCACCTGCTCTCCCGCGACCTGAACCATCCCCTGAAACCCCTGCGTTTCGCCGCCGTGCCTCTCCTTATGCTGGCCGTGCTCTACGCTTCGGGCCTCGCCCTTTATTCCTTCCTCGCCGCCGGGAAGGAGACTTTCCTTGCCTCCCTGCGCTACGCCCTGATCATCTGTTCCGCACTCGCGGCCCTCTTCCTGTGCCTCGGCACGATGACCGGGGCCTTCAGCCGCGGGCGGCTCCGGGAGTTGAACCGGCTGTTGACCGTGGAGGAGGCGGAATGAGCGGAGCGCAAGCGCATGACTGCGGGGCCCACGGGATGATCCGCGGGGGTGGCAGGACGACAAGTACTAAAATTAGACTTGTACCCGGAAGGCACGCGCGGACCGCACCGTCTCCCCCCGGAGGACCGTTGTCCTCGCGGCGGGGGGCGGCAAACATCGGGCGAGTTTCGGGAACCCTCCTGGAACTTCCGGAGGGCGGGCGAAAGGGCAGGAAGGGCAACTTTAACGGGAATGCCCGGGCTATGAGGGCCCGAATCGAGGGAGGTCTCACGGGAACCCCGGGGAGTTGAGGTCGAGGCTCCCGGACCACGAAAAGAGCGTGGACAGGGAAGGAGCCGCGCGGTGTGAGGGTGAGCCCACGACCGTGCAAGGCACGCTTTCCCGGGGGGATGACCGCTGGTATGGCCAGATGGGAGGAAGAGAGGCGGGTTCCATGAGACACGGAAGATGGCCGAAGGCGCTGGCGGCCACCCTTATCCTGCTGGGGACGGCGTTCCTCAACCAGGGCTGCGGATGCTCGGTGACCCGCATCATCGACCAGGCCGCGGTGACCGTGCGCGGCCTGGCGGCGGCCAACGAGATAAGCCAGAAGGCCAACCAGGGGTACGACGTGCGCCCGGCGCGTGCCAAGTGGATGGAGGCCCTGGATGCCTACAACCAGGGGGATTATTCCCGCGCCGACCGCCTAATCGACGAGGTATACCGTATACTCCCCACCCTGGAGCTGGTCGCGGAGAGGGTCTTCTACCAAAGCAGCGGGGGGCTCACCGTGTCCGGCCTCCTCTTCCGTCCCCGCGATGGGGTAGGGCCCTGGCCCACGGTCATCGTCAACCACGCGGGCTTCGGGACCGCCGGCGACTTCACCGACGTGGCCCTCCTCATCCGCGACCGCGGATACCTGGTCTTCAACCCCGATTTCCGGGGCAGCGGCGAGTCCCAGGGGAGGCACGAAGGGGCCAAGGGCGAGGTGGACGACGTCATCGCCGCCCTGGACTACCTGGAATCCCGGGGCCTCGTCCTCGAGGGGAAGGTCGGCATGTACGGGCAGAGCCACGGGGCCGCCGTATCCGTGCTGGCCGCGGAGAAAGACCCCCGCTTCCGGGCGGTGGTGGCGGAAGCCGGTTTCTACGACGCCGCCGACCTCTACCGTAAGGCCAAGGATTCCCCGGACCCCAACGTGAGGGCGCTGCTTGACCAGTTCGTGCCCATGGTGGGCGGCACCCCGGAGGAGGTCCCGGACGAATACGCCGCCCGATCCGCCCTCAACTACGTGGATACCATGCACGCCGCCACGCTCATCATCCACGGCGCGAAGGACCCCCTGTGCCCGGTGGACCAGGCCTACCGCCTCTACGAGGCCCTGAAGGCGGCGGGGAAGACGGTGGAGCTCAAGGTCTACCCCAATGAGGCCCACTGCGTCAACGACCCGGCGGGGAGGCTTGAGGTCTGGGAGCTCATGTTCGCCTGGTTCGAGAAGTACATGTGATGGATGGTATAAAATGGGAAACACCAGGGAATTGCCGGACTTCCGCCGCCATCCCGCGCTAACGCCGGATGCGGACGGCTGCCCGTGCGCAAGCGGTCAGGGATGCCGGAGAGGACCAAGGGGGCGGTAGAGGTGACCGAGAAAAGTCGGCGACGCCCCGCTCCAGTCTCTCCGGACCTCTACACGCGCGAGTACTTCACCACCGACTGCGAGGGCTATCACCTCTTCGGCGAGGGTCCGGAGAGAATACCCGACCGCATCCGGGAAGCACTGGCGCTGGCCGGCGACCTCTCCGGGAGATGGGTTCTGGACATCGGGTGCGGCCGGGGGGAACTGGTCTGCGAGGCCGCCCGGCGGGGAGCGCGCGCGGTGGGTATCGATTACGCCCAAGCGGCCATCGAGCTCTCCCTGGAAAGACGTTCGCTGCTGGACGAGGAGGCCCGGAGCAGGGCGGAGTTCCGCCTGGCCGACGCCAAGGGGCTCGATTTCCCGGACGGCTCCTTCGACGTGGTCTTCTTCATCGACGTCTACGAGCACCTCCATCCCTACGAGATAGAGGAGACCCTCAGGGAGGTCCTCCGGGTGCTTCGTCCGGGCGGGAGTTTCATCGTGCACACGGGACCCAATACCTGGTTCTACCGTTTCGGATACCCCCTGGTGCGCGCCGCGGCCCGCCTCCTATTGCGCCGCGAACTGCCGGAGAGCCTGCGCGGCCAGTACGATGACGTGATGCACGTCAACGAGCAGAGCCCCTGGAGCCTCTACCGGGGCCTCGGCGCGGCCGGATTCCGGGTCCGGGTGGTCCCCCGCAGTTTCTTCGTGGGCATAAGCCCCAACCGCTGGGAGAGGCTGGCGATGCGCATCCTCTTCGCACCTCCCCAGGGATACTTCTTCTGCACCAGCCTCATGGCCGTGGCCCGGCCGCGTCTGCACGGGAGGGAGGCGGAGGTGAGGACCGGCCGCCTGGCCGAGATGCTCCGCCCTCCCCGCGGAGCCCGCGTGCTCCTCGTCGGCGAGGCGGAGGGAAAGCTGGCGCGCCTCCTCGCCGGTCTGGCGGAGACGGAGGTCACCTGGGCGGACACCGCAGCGCGCAGCAACGGGAAAGGGGAGGTCAACGTCTCCCCTCAGGGGATCAGGCGCCTGGGAGCGGACCCCGCCGCGCTACCCTTCCCCCCGGCGCATTTCGACGCCCTGGCCGCCCAGTTCACCCTCGACCGGCTGGAGGACGCGAGAGGAGCCCTGCGCGAATGGCGGAGGGTGCTCAAACCCGGCGGCACCCTGGTCCTCGCCGCCCGCAACGCCCTCTTCCGTGGATTCGAGCCCCGCCCCGGCACCCCTCCGAGGCGCTCCTTCACCCCCGCCTCCCTGCGGGCCCTCCTGGAGGAGCAGGGGTTCCGGGTGAAAGAGGTGACCTCCCTCTTCCCCGACCTCAAGCTACCCGCGCTCTACCGCGGCGACCTGGGCTTTTTCCTTTTCCTGGAAAAGATGCCCCGCCTGGGGGAGAGGGGCCGGGTTATACTGCTGCGGGCGGTAAGGGATGGCCGGGAAGCGGAGGGTTGAGGTCATGCGGGTGGGCATAGACGCCCGGGGCCTGGGGAACATCAACCGCTGGCGGGGCATAGGTCGCTACACCGCCCGCCTGGTGGAGGCCCTGGTGCGGAACGCGGAAGGGGATACGGCGTTCATTCTCTTCGGCTATGGGGACGGCCCCGGCGGGGACCTGCTGGATGCCGGCACGACCGATCGCGTAGACTGGGTTAGCGTTCCATTATTGGAAAATTATTCCTATCCAGGGATGATCGCCGAGCACTTGCTTTTCGCCCGGCGTGTGTCCGAGACCGGTGTGGACGTCTTCCACGGCATCGACCACAACCTCAGCCCTTTCCTGACCCGCCCCAGCCTGGTAACCGTCCACGACCTCATCCTCCTCGTCCTGCGCGGTCCCTACCTGGGCCCCACGGCCTGGGCCTGGATGCGCTTCCACCGGGCAGCAGCCCGGCGCGCGAGTTTCGTGGTCGCCGTCTCCGAGAACACCGCCCGTGACGTGCACCGCATCTGGGGAATACCCCGCGAGAGAATAGCCGTGGTCCCGGAGGGGGTGACCCCCGGATATCGGCCTCTCGAGGATCCCGAGATCGTGGGGAGCGCCCTCTCCCGCTACGGAATCCGGCGGCCTTACTTCCTCTACCTGGGGGGGTTCGACCCCCGAAAGAACCTGCACAACCTCCTCCTGGCCTTCAAGCTCTTCCTCCGCTCCGTCGACGAGGACGTGCTCCTGGTAATGGCCGGCGACCGCCGCGGCTTCGAGGGCTACCTGGAGGACGAGTTGGAGGAGCTGGGCCTGGAGGACCGGGTGCTCTTTCCCGGCTTCGTGCCCGAGGAGGACCTGCCGGCCCTCTACGGGGGCGCCTCGGCCTTCGTCTGCGTCTCCCTCTATGAGGGCTTCGGCCTCCCCCTCCTGGAGGCCATGGCCTGCGGGACGCCCGTGCTGGCCTCCGGCGTCTCTTCCATACCCGAGGTGGTCGGAGAGGCGGGCATCCTGGTGAACCCCCTGGACCCCGAGGAGATCGCCGGGGGGATGCGAAAACTTTGGGAGGAGCCTGACCTGAGGGCGGAACTGTCCTCCCGCGGAAGGGATAGGGCAGCCTCCTTCACCTGGGATGCCGCCGCGCGCAGGATACTCGACCTCTACCGCCGGGCGGTGAGGTGAGGAGATGGGCCACGGGACGGGAACGGCGGACAAAGGAGTAAACGGTGCTGACCCCGATTAAGGTCCCCGGCAGGAGGGGAATGATGACTGGGCGCTCCGTCTCCCGCAAGACGGCGGCGATCCTGGCCGCGGTGGCCCTGTGCGGCATATTGGCCGGCCTGATCTCCACCCAGCTCCCGGTGAAGATCATCCTCTTTCTGGCCGCGGGGGCCATCCTCCTGGTGGTCATCTACCAGTGGCTCTGGCTGGGGGTGGCCATCTTCATCTTCTTCAACCTCACCCTCCCCCAGGCCGGCCCCACCTGGAACCTGGGCATACAGGTGGCCATGGTGGGTGAGTCGAGGGGGATACACTTCAACATCCACGAGATCGTCATGGCTTTGACCTTCGTGGCTCTCCTCATCAAGACGGTGAACGGAAAGGCGGAGTTGAAAGTCCGAAGCCCGATCACCATCGCCGTCGCCGCCTACGTGCTCACCTCCATCCTGGCCTGTTTCGTGGGCTTCCTCCACGACGCCAATGGGCTGGTTATGGCCTTCCGTTTCGTGCGCACCGTCGTCTTCGCCTACGTCTTCTTCGTGGTCATCAGCATCGTGAGGACGCGCCAGGCCTTCCGCAACCTGGTGATCCTGATGATGGTCTGCTTCACCCTGGTGGCCCTGTTTGGACTGGTCCAGAAGGCCATCGGGCAGACGAAGACGGAATGGGTCGCCCAGCACGTGCTCGCCAAGCTCGGTTACCCGGAGTCGGTTAACTATGTGGCCGGGGAAAGCGAGGCGCAGGCCTACCGCATCAACTCCACCTTCCTCCACCCCAACGTCCTGGGCGGGTACCTCATTTTCGCACTTCCCTTCTTCGTGAGTCTCCTGAGCCTGGCCTGGAGGGGTCGCCGCTACTTCTCCTGGTTCCTCCTTTTGGCCGGGATGGGCATCAACATGGCCGCCCTCTTCCTCACCGGGTCCCGGGCCGCCTGGGTGGCCGCAGGGGTCATCGCCGCCCTCTACGGCCTATTCGGGCTCTTCGACCGCCGGCTTTGGCTCACGGCGGCCACGGTGATACTGGTTCTGGCGCTCATCTTCGTCATGCTCAACCCCCCGGAGTTCGTGAAGAAGCGCTTTTCCAGCCTCAGCGCCAAGGAGGCGGCGCAGGTGCGCATCTATACCTACAAACTGGCCTTAGACTACTTTCTCGAGCACCCCATCTTCGGCATCGGCATGGGCATGGAGGGGCAGCGCATCATCGAGAACAACATCCGCCAGACCTGGGCGGCGGTGGAGAACGCCTTCCTCACCTACCTTGTGTCCCACGGCCTGGTGGGCCTGACCGCCTTCCTGCTCCTCTTCGGGATCTACTGGGGCATCCTCCTCCGGGCGCGATCCCGCTCCCGCCAGGACCCCTGCATTTACTTCCATGCCGAGGCCTTCATGCTGGGCATGGTGGGTTACGCCGTGTCCAACATGTTCGGGGCCTGGATCCTCTTCGCCATCCCCATGCTGACCCTCTTCTGGGTTTACCTGGCCATGGGAGAAGCCCTTTACGACATCTTCCGGGAAGGAGCGCTGGAGGAGAGGGAGCCCCTCTTCCACAACCTGCCCGAGCTCCTGGCGGCCTCACTGCTCCCTGCGGAGAGGGGAAGGGAACGGATGGCCGGGGCTTCTTGACGAGGATGATCGTCTTGACGGGAATAAACTGTTCAATTTTCCACCTTTTAATTGTATAATAAAAATGGATAACGGGAATCGGTTCAGTTTTATACTGGCGATAGGGAAAGCTGAGATCCGTCGTCCGTGACCTGGTCACCTGGATGACGGGGAGCGAGTGGTGAAACCGGCCCGATCGCTATGCGATCGGGTTTTTGTATAAAGGGTATATTGGCGGAGGGATGACAAAAGGAGGACACAAAAACCAGGGAGGGCTGGAAAAGGGGCAGGTTTTCCGGTCTGGGCCAGAACTCACTCGGCAAAGTCTTTCTGGTAACCGACTCTTTATGATCCTCCCCTTGTCACCGTGACGAGAAGCCCTTCCATCGGAAGCCCACTATTCCTGTTGCCCAAAAATCAGATGGAAGGATCTTCAAAACGGAGGTGAACCGAATGAAAGGGTCAAGGAAGGGACTGGTGATCCTTTCCGTGTGCCTGCTGCTCCTGGCCACACTGCTCGGCGGCATAGTCTCGGCGTTGGCCGGCGATGGCGAGACGCCCGAGGAGCCGCAGAGCGCCGCGGCGACCGCGGTATCGTGCGAAGCGGAGGTCTTGGCACAGGGGGAGGGAAGCACGGAAGGAGTGCCCGCCACCGGCGAGGGCCAGGCATTGGAGGGCGCCGGGGCCGGAAAGGTTGTTGACCCCGGAACGGGCATGGGCGAGAGCGAGGCGGAAGCGGCGCCAGCCGCGGAGGGGTCCCAGCCCCTGTGCTGCCCCCCGCCGCAGCCGGAGTGCGAGATCTGCGTGGTCAAGTTCCTGGACTCTGACGGTGACGGGGTAAAAGACTCCGGGGAAACGGGAATGGCCGGGGTGACCATCACCCTCAACGGCGGCAATCCTCGCCTAACGGGTCAGGACGGTCGGGCATGCTACGAGGACCTCGAACCGGGGATCTACGTGGTGAGCGAGACCGTGCCTCCGGGGTACCGGGCCACAACACCCACCTCTTACGAGATCGAGCTGTGCACCGGTTCCAGCATCCAGTGCTGGATGCCGCAGCCCTGCGGCGAGACGGTCACCGTTTTCTTCGGCAACGCGCCCCTGCCTCAGCCCCCGGGCTCCATCTCCGGGCATAAATACGAGGACCTGGACGGGGACGGCGTCCACGACCCCGGCGAGCCGGCTGTCCCCGGGGTGACCGTGGAGCTGTGGCAGGACGGGGCCAAGGTGGCGGATACGATCACCGGGGAGGACGGGGGATACTCCTTCCAGGAACTGGAACCGGGTACCTACACGGTCAAGGAGGTCCTTTGCGACTGCTGGACGCCCACCAATCCCGCCGACGGCTCCCACGACGGCGTCCAGGTGGACGCCGGCCAGGAGATCACCGGCGTGGACTTCCTCAACAAAAGGACGGAGTGCCTCAAGGGCAAGGTCGAGGTGTTGGTCTTCGAGGACACAAACTGCAACGGCCAGTTGGATGACGGTGATTCACTGCATCCCCAGCCGGTGGTCATCGAGCTCTTCCACGACATGGACGGGATGCTGATCCCCGCCGACGGCTGGGACGGTCCCTACCAGAAGCCGACGGGCGCCGGCCCCTCATGGTTGCCCGTCTATCCCCATGGCTGCAGCAGCTGGAAAGAGCTTCCATGCAACAATTACGACCTCTTCGGAAACCCTCTGGGCGAGAACCTCCACGGTCGTTACCAAGTGAACATGGTCGTCCCGGAGGGGTGGCGAGCCCTTACCGTGGAGTGGGCCGGTAGGACCTACACCGACACCTTCAGCACCTTCGAGCTGAAGTGCTACTACTGTGTGCCTACCTGCACCTGGCAGCAGGTAAAGTTCCTCATCGACCCTCTCTTCCACATATCCGGGCACAAATACGAGGACCTCGACGGGGACGGGGTCCACGACCCCGGCGAGCCGGCGGTCCCCGGGGTGACCGTGGAGCTGTGGCAGGACGGGGCCAAGGTGGCGGATACGATCACCGGGGAGGACGGGAGCTACTACTTCGGCGACCTGGAAGATGGAGTGTACGAGGTGAGGGAGGTCCTTCCCGCCGGGTGGTATCCGGTATCCCCGCCGGACGGGATACACGAGGGCGTGGAGGTGGGCTGCGGCGACAACGTCGAGGGCCTTGACTTCCTCAACCGCCGCCACCTCTCCATATCCGGGCACAAGTGGGAGGATCTCGACCGGGACGGCGCCCACGACCCCGGCGAGCCGGCGGTCCCCGGGGTGACCGTGGAACTGTGGCAGGACGGGGCCAAGGTGGCGGATACGGTCACGGGTGAGGACGGGAGCTACCTCTTCGGCAGCCTTCTGCCCGGCAACTACACTGTGAAGGAGGTGCTGCCCGCCGGGTGGTTCCCCACCAACCCGAGCGACGGTTCCCACGACAATTTCAACCTAGTCTACGGCCAGCCCATCGAGGACCTGGACTTCCACAACTGTCGTTACGGCTCCATCGAGGGGGTCAAGTTCCTGGACCTCGACAGGGACGGCATCATGGACGAGGGCGAAGAGGGCCTGGACGGGGTGACCATCAAGCTCAACGGCGGCTGGCGCACCGCGGTCACCGCGGGGGGCGGCCTCTTCTCCTTTCAAGACCTGATACCCGGCACCTACGTGGTGGCCGTGGACGAGTCCACCATACCCGGCTACTATCCCACCGGCCCCATCTCCATCGTGGTGGAGCTGGGAGCGGGGGAGACGGAGAGGGTCTACTTCGGCAACGCCCCCTACGGTTCCATCTCCGGACACAAGTGGCTGGACGAGGACCTCGACGGGGTCTGGGACGCCGGTGAGACCACCGTCATACCCGGTATAACCATCGAGCTCTGGTCGGGAAGCCCGCCTGAGGAGCTCCTGGAGACGGCGGTCACGGACGAGGACGGCTCCTACTCCTTCCCCGAGCTTGAACCGGGCGACTACACGGTGGTGGAGAAGGGTGCCGAGGGGTATTTCCCCACCACCCCCGACTCCGTCGCCGTGGAACTGTCACCCGGCGAGGGAGCCGTGGTTGACTTCGGCAACTGCATGTACGGCCGCATCACGGGCCTCGTGTTCCTGGATCTTGACGGCGACGGGGTGCTGGACGAGGGCGAGAGCGGGATGCAGGGGGTGAAGATCACCCTCAAAATGCCGGTAGAGACGACCGAATCGCTGGTTCAGAAGTGTGCCTCCGCCGAGACCTTCACCGGGGAGGACGGCACCTTCTCCTTCGTCGACCTCCTGCCTGGTGACTACCAGGTGAGCGAGACGGTGCCCGCCGGGTACTACGCCACCCTCCCCTTCAGCGTCGAGGTGACGCTGGATCCCGGCGGGACGGCGGCGGTCATATTCGCCAACGCCCCCTACGCGTCCATCGTGGGCTCCAAGTGGATCGACGACGGCGACAGCATCCTGGAGCCCGACCAGGACGAGCCGGGCCCCGGTTTCACCATCAAGCTCACCGGCGAGACCCTGGACGGATTGGTGGTGAACATGCAGACGGTCACCGGTGAGGACGGTACCTACTCCTTCCTGCTCCTGGAGGCCGGCCATTACACGGTGAGCGAGGAGTTCGACCCCCAGAAGTACTCCGCGATCACCGACAAGAGCGTCGACGTGGAGCTCGCTCCGGGCGCCGAGGAGAACGTGGACTTCCTCAACGGGGTGGTCATCGTGGGAGGGGAGGAGGTCAACCCGCCTACACCCCCGACACCTCCGGCCATCACCGGCGGGACCACCGCCCTCCCGGCGACGGGCATGGAGCAGCTCCTCCTCTTGGTGGCCGCAGGGGTGCTCCTGC
>NZ_JACVJJ010000010.1:0-4038 GCF_015711935.1 Candidatus Solincola tengchongensis | reverse complement strand
GGCTGGTGGAGACGGACGCCGGTCTGGCCGAGGGCCTGGCCCGCGCGGCGGGCATGGACGGCCTGGGGGACGAGCTCTCCCACCGCTCCGAGCACTCCATCGAGATACAGCTTCCCCTGCTCTGCTTTATATTCGGGGGAGCGGACCGCTTCCGCCTGCTGCCCATCACCTGCAATTCCTTCCACGCCTTCGTGCAGGAACGCAGGTCTCCCTCGGAGGACCAGGAGGTGGCCTCCTTCGTCAACGCCCTGAAGGGGCTGCTCTCGGCGATGGGCGAGGAGGTCCTCTTCATCGCCTCTGCCGACCTTGCCCACGTGGGCAGGAGGTTCGGCAGCCCCTTACCCCTGGACGGGGTGATACTCTCCTCGGTCATCGCCAAGGACAAGGAGATGCTGCGTTTTACCGAGGAAGGGGACGCGGAGGGCTTCTTCGACTACGTAGCCGCCGAGGGCGATTCCCGGCACGTTTGCGGGCTCCCTCCCATCTACACCATGACCAAGGCGCTGGAGGGGAGGAAGGGCACCCTGGTGGACCACTGCCATTGGTTCGATTCCCAGGAGGGCTCGGCGGTCACCTTCGCCGGCCTGGTCTTCCCCCGCTGATGCCGGGAACAGAAAACGCCGCCCTCCCGATGCGGGCCAACCGCCCGCTCCTGGCCCTCTTCTTCTCCCAGTTTCTGGGAATGTTCGCCAGGGGGATCTACTACGTGGGTCTGCCCCTCTTCGTGCTGGAACGCACGGGCTCTCCCTTCTCCATGAGCGTATCCCTATTCCTCAGCTTCGCCCCGTTCACCCTGGCCGCTCCCTTCGTGGGCCCCCTGGTGGACCGCTTCTCGCGGCGCGACCTTCTCGTGGCCTCCAACCTCCTTTACGGCTCCTTCATCCTCATCCTCCCCTTCCTGCACGCTCCCTACCCCATCTTCGCCGCGGCCTTCTGCGCCTCGGTATGTGGGGTGGTGGTGGCCAACTGCATAGTCGCCCTGATACCGGAACTGGTGGAGATGTCCCAACTCGCCAGGGTCAATTCGGCATACATGTTCCTCCGTTCGGCGACCTTCCTCCTGAGCACAGGTTCCGCGTATTTCCTGGTCAAGGCCCTGGGAAAGGCGAACCTTTTCTTCCTCTGCTTCGCCCTCCTCGGCGCCTGTTCAGCGGCCGGCCTTTTGGTAAGGAGGGACGAGGGGAAGATGCGGCCCGGGGTTCTGGTATACGGACCGCGGTCCGCAGTCAGGGAGATGGGCAGGACCGTGGCCATCATCCGGAGTGACCGTCACGTGCGCGGGCTGACGGTCATGCACCTCCTCTTCATGCCCGTGTTCGGGGCCTTCGAGGTCCTGCTCCCCCTCTTCAGCGAGCAGCGGCTGGGGGAAGTCGATTACTACACGCTGCTCAGCGCCGCGGTGGGGGCTGGCCTGGCCTTAGGGAGCGTCTTCGCCTACCGCCTCCTGGAAAGGGTGCGGCCCTTGAGCCTGGTGCTCGCCAGTTTCTGCGGGTATGCCGCCGGCGTCTTCCTCATCAGCCGCTCCGCCTCCCTGTGGGCCTCCCTGTTCATCTGCCTGGGCATGGGGGTGGTGGACGCCTTTGGTTTCACCACTTACGAATTCCTGCGCCAGCGCCTGATACCATCCGAGTTCCGGGGCAGGGTCTTCGCGACCATGGACGCAATGGTGCTCCTTCCTCTGCCCCTGGGGTATCTGGGGATGGGATATCTGGTCGGGAGGATGAGCATCGTCTCTGCCGCCCTCTGGCTGAGCCTGGCCGGTCTTGTGCTAGCCCTCCTCTCCTTTCCCTTCACCCGCAACCTACCCTCGCTCGAGAGGGAAGGCTAGAGGGTCAGGACTCCGGGAAGTGGCAGGCCACGCTGTGGCCGGGGACCTTCTCCTCCAGGGGCGGCTCCACCTCGGTGCATATTTCCTGTTTCTTCCAGCAGCGCGTGTGGAAGCGGCACCCGGAAGGCGGGTTTATGGGGTTGGGGACGTCTCCCTCAAGGATGATGCGCCGGCGCTCCCGTTCCTTGCGGGGGTCGGGCACGGGGACCGCGGAGAGCAGGGCCAGCGTGTAGGGGTGCATGGGGTGGCCGTAGAGCTCGTCATGGGCGGCACGCTCCACTATCTTCCCCAGGTACATCACCGCCACCTCGTCGCTCACGTAACGCACCACGGAAAGGTCGTGGGCGATGAAGATATAGGTTAGGTGGAACCGTTCCTGCAGCTCCTTGAGCAGGTTCAGGACCTGGGCCTGGATGGAGACGTCCAGAGCGGAAACCGGCTCGTCGCAGATGATGAGGCGCGGGCGCAGCGCCAGAGCCCGGGCCACCCCGATACGCTGGCGCTGGCCGCCGCTGAACTCGTGGGGATAGCGGGCGAAATGTTCGGGCTGCAGCCCCACCAGGGAGAGCAGTTCCATGGCCCTGCGTCTGCGTTCCTCCTTGGTGCCCTCTCCGTGGATGACCATGGGTTCCATGATTATGGCTCCCACGCTCATGCGCGGGTTGAGGGAGGCATAAGGGTCCTGGAAGATTATCTGCATGGAGCGGCGCACGGCCTTCATCTCCCTGTGGGACAGCTTGAGGACGTCCCGGCCCTCGAAAAGGACCTCCCCTTTGTCCGCCTTTATCAACCTCAGGATGAGGCGGGCCAGGGTGGATTTTCCGCATCCCGATTCGCCTACCAGGCCCAGGGTCTGCCCCTCGCGCACCTCGAGGGAGACGCCATCCACGGCCTTCACCGAGCCCCCCAGGCGGGAGAGGAGCAAGCCCTTGCTCAGGGGAAAGTGTTTTACCAACCCCCGGGCTTCCAGCAGTACGCCGTCACCGGGGCTCATACGCCTGTCACCTCCGCGGCGCGGCTCTCGAAATCGTTTGCGAAGTGGCAGGCGGAGAGGTGCCCTTCCTCCACCTCCACCAGCGGCGGTTCCTGTTCGCGGCAGATGTCCTGCACGAATGAGCAACGGGGAGAGAAGCTGCAACCCGGTGGAAGGTTTATCAGGCTGGGGGGAGATCCGCCGATGGTCAGCAGCCTCTCCTTCCTCTCGTCCAGGCGGGGCACGGAACGCATGAGGCTCCAGGCATAGGGGTGCTTGGAGCGGTAATAGACCTCATCCACAGCGGCGTACTCGACCACCTTGCCGGCGTACATGACCAGCACCGTCTCCGCCACGCCCGCTACCACCCCCAGGTCATGGGTGATGAGCATAACCGAGAGCCCTATCTCCTTCCTCAAGCGGCCCAGGAGCTCCATGATCTGGGCCTGGATGGTGACGTCCAGGGCGGTGGAGGGCTCGTCGGCGATGAGCAGCTTGGGATCGCAGGAGAGGGCCATGGCGATCATTGCCCGCTGCCGCATGCCGCCGGAGAACTCGTGGGGATACATCCGGTAACGTTCCCGGGCCTGTGGTATCTCCGCCATCTCCATCAGCTCGATGGCCCTTTCTTTCGCCTCCTTCCGGGAAAGACCCAGGTGGAGCTGCACCGCCTCCCGTATCTGGTCCCCCACGCGGAAGACGGGGTTCAGGGAGGTCATGGGGTCCTGAAAGATCATGCCGATGTTGTTGCCCCGGATCTGGCGCATCTCCGCTTCGCTCAACCGCAGCAGATCGCTCCCCTCGAAGATTACCTCGCCGCCCTCTATCTTCCCCGGAGGATCGGGAACCAGCCGCATCACCGAGAGGGCGGTTACCGTTTTGCCGCATCCCGATTCGCCCACCAAGGCCAGGGCCTCCCCCCGGTGCACACGGAAAGAGACGTCGTCCACGGCCCTGACCACTCCGGCCGGGGTGTGGAAATAGGTCCGGAGGTTGCGCACCTCGAGGAGGACATCGCGTCCGCCGTCCATCTCAGATACTCCCCCTCAGGCGCGGGTCAAGGGCATCGCGCAGCCCGTCGCCGAGCAAGATGAAGCCCAACACGCTGATCACGATGGCCGTCCCCGGGATGAACATCATCCAGGGATGGGTGTTGTAGAAGGGCAGGTACTCGGCGAGCATGTTTCCCCAACTCGGCGTTGGAGGCTGCTGCCCCAGGCCCAGGAAGGCCAGCCAG
>NZ_JACVJJ010000009.1:0-30446 GCF_015711935.1 Candidatus Solincola tengchongensis | reverse complement strand
GAGCGGGATGACGGTCGAAGGGCCTGTCGCCGCTAGGGGAAGGGGCGGTCGGGTATAATAATTCATGGAGTGGAGAGAGTATTCTCGGAGCGGAGAGGGTCCGCAGAGGCGGATCTCACCGCGGAAAGGGATGAAGGTCATATCATGGAAAAGAGAGGTAGAAGCGGGATGGCCACCAGCCTGATACCCATAGTCATCGAGCAGACCAGCCGGGGGGAGCGGTCCTTCGACATCTACTCCCGGCTGCTCAAGGACCGCATAATCTTCCTGGGCACGGAGATCGACGACCACGTGGCCAACGTGGTCATGGCCCAGCTCCTCCACCTGGAATCGGAGGACCCGGAGAAGGACATCCACCTGTACATAAACAGCCCGGGTGGGATAGTCACCTCCACCCTGGCCATATACGACACCATGCAGTACGTGAAGGCCGACGTGTCCACCATCTGTATCGGGCAGGCGGCCTCCGGCGCCGCGCTGCTCCTGGCGGCGGGAGCCAAGGGCAAGCGCTTCGCCCTCCCGCACTCGCGGGTACTCCTGCACCAGCCGGCGGGTGGCGCCAGCGGGCAGGCGGTGGACATCGACATACACGCCCGGGAGATCCTGCGCCTGCGTGACCTCCTGGACAACATCCTGGCCAAGCACACCGGGCAGCCGCTGGAGAAGATACGGGCGGACACGGACCGGGACTTCATCATGACCGCCTACGAGGCTCAGGATTACGGGATCATCGACGCGGTCATCGAGCGCAAGGAAGAGGAGGACTCCAAGTCCAAGTGAGCCCGTCGGTCCACGGCTGGAGAGATGCCCCGCGGGGCTGTTCGCGTTACGCTCCGGGCGCCATGAGGGCCTTGTGGGAGTGCTGAGAGTGCCCGGTTGAGGTCCAGAAGGGTGGGGTCGTCCCGTTCGGTAAGGAAATCCCCTCGGGGAGGGAGATTCAGAGAGACGGTATTGCCAGGAGCCGGTCTTCCGGTGTGGCAGTGCGTCGAGGAACAGGCCTTACCCGCCGTGCCCCTCGCGCCGCGTGCCGGGAGGGGGTAAAGGAAAGCGGGCCGGAAGGCGATATAGTAGGCGGTACAGGGACGGGAACCACGTCCTTGAGGATAGACTTCGGGAGGAAGTGATTACATGGCCAAGTTCGGAGAGGGTGGGGATCTCCTGAAGTGCTCCTTCTGCGGAAAGAGCCAGCGTCAGGTGAAGAAGCTCATCGCCGGGCCGGGCGTTTACATCTGCGACGAATGCATCGATTTGTGCAACGAGATCATCGAGGAGGAGCTGGCGGAGACCCCGGAGCTCCGCCTGGAGGAGCTACCCAAGCCGGCGGAGATCTACGCCTTCCTCAACGACTACGTCATCGGGCAAGAGAAGGCCAAGAAGATCCTCTCCGTGGCCGTGTACAACCACTACAAGCGCATCCAGGTGGGGGCCTATTCCGGTGACGACGTGGAGCTGCAGAAGAGCAACATCATCCTCATCGGGCCTACCGGGTGCGGGAAGACCCTCCTGGCCCAGACCCTGGCCCGGGTGCTCAACGTGCCCTTCTGCATCGCCGATGCCACTACCCTGACCGAGGCGGGATATGTGGGGGAGGACGTGGAGAACATCCTCCTCAAGCTCATCCAGGCCGCGGATTACGACGTCAAGCGGGCGGAGACGGGCATCATATACATAGACGAGATAGACAAGATCGCCCGCAAGTCGGAGAACCCCTCCATCACCCGGGACGTCTCCGGGGAGGGCGTGCAGCAGGCGCTGCTCAAGATCCTGGAGGGCACGGTGGCCAGCGTCCCGCCCCAGGGAGGGCGCAAGCACCCCCACCAGGAGTTCATCCAGATCGACACCACCAACATCCTCTTCATCTGCGGGGGCGCCTTCGCCGGGCTGGAGAAGATCGTGGAGAACCGCATCGGGAAGAAGGGCATCGGCTTCGGGGCCGACCTGCGCAAGCGGGAGGAGAGGGACATCGGCGAGATACTGGAGCAGGTCATGCCCGAAGACCTCCTCAAGTTCGGACTCATCCCCGAGTTCGTGGGGCGCCTCCCGGTGATCGCCGCTTTCCACGGCCTCTCCGAGGACGACCTCATCCGTATCCTCACCGAGCCCAAGAACGCCCTTGTGAAGCAGTACAAGAAGTTCTTCGAGTTCGACGGGGTGGAGCTGCGTTTCACCGAGGGGGCCCTCCGCGCCGTGGCCCGCAAGGCCATGCAGCGCAACACCGGGGCGCGGGGATTGCGGGCCATCCTGGAGGAGTGCCTGCTGGACGTCATGTACGAGCTGCCCTCGCGCAACGACATCATCCGCTGCGTGGTCACCAAGGACACCATCGAGAGGGGCACCGAGCCCACCCTGGTGACCTCGGCCGGCGAGTACAAGGACGAGGAGAGCGCCTGAACGCCGGAGACGGGGAGGAAGGCCACCCAAACCTTCGAGCCTTTCGCGAAGATGCGGGTTTCCGCGTTGTCCTTCTTCGAGATCCCCCTTCCCCTTTGTTGCTCTCCGCCATCCCCTCTTCGCTCCTGCGGTTTCGTGGGCTCTCGCCTTTCAAGATTCCCTTCCTTTGATCACCCTCCGCCATATCCTCTTTGCTTTAGGTCTTAAGCGGTTCTATAAGCTCTCGTCCTCCACCGTCCCTTTCCCGTGCTCCGAACCGGCTTAGGGTGCGCCTCCCGGGCCTTTCGGCTGGGGGCCGTGGGCGCATGAACCTGGGCAAGCGGCGGGAGGCCTGCCGAGGAGCTCCAACCGACAGAGACGGAGGTGGGAGCGCTCTCTCCGACCGACCTGTCCGGCCCAGTCTGAGTGGAAATCTCGCATGGGCCGGTATTAACGGTCCCGCTCTGCAGGCTGCGCTGCGACCGAACCCCGGCCTTCCCGGACAAAGCTTTCCCTCATGAGGCGGAGGGGCTGGAGGGTAACGGTCCCGCTCGCCCCTCTGCGCCGCTCCCGTGAATGCAGGCGGCGTAATGGGGCTGGAGCGCTTCTTCGATGGGAGACCCCGGAATCCTCCACGCTTCCAGGAGCCCGGCGCCGGATGCCGGGGTCAGCCGCCCGGGCGGTGCCTTCCGAGGAATCGGGCGGCGCGCAGTAGGGGGCTGGAGCGCATCTCCTCCATTGCGTCCTGGATGTCCTCCACCGACTCACGCACCCGGTCCATAGTCTCGAGGATGGACCCGGCGCGCCCCTCCAGCCTCCGCAGCCCCTCGTACATGCGGGAGCCCTTTTCGGTGAAGGATGCCGACCAGGCCCGGTAATCGTCGTAGGCGGCGTTCAGGGTGCGGTAGACGGACAGGGCGGAGCGGACCAGGAGCAGGAGATCGACCAATCCTGTCCCCAGCGCCGCCAGGAAGACTGCCAGCGCGATCTTACCCAATGGAATTCCCCCTTTTCCTTAACGCTGCCCGCGTGGAATAAGGCCGTCGACGGAAGGACCTGCCTCCACCTTACGGCACCGCGCCCTTCGTTCTGCCCTCCGTACGCGGGTGTCCTACCCTTGGTCCTGAGGTGGACATGCAGCGCAATGGAAACTTCGCTTCGGTAGGATATGTCGTCCTCCTCGGCCCGTATCCCCGCGGGAGATGCCATCCTCCTCGGTAGAAAGTCTTTATCCGACTGCTCGATTTCTTTTCCGGTATATGGACCAAGAATCCGGTTCATGGAACAGGAAAAGGATATCCCGCTCTCCTCCGGGCCTCAAGCCCCGGATGGGGAGTGGGCCTTTCACCGCGCATTTCCAGGTCCGGCCGCGGTCCTTTTCCCGCTTCCTTCCCGCATGGGTTGGCCGCGGGCCTCCCCTACCTCGCTGCCGGCCTCCTCCCTTGCGGCCTTTGGCGGTGCTTCGCCGCTCGGCGCTCATTCACTCCCCAGGCATTTTTCCGCCTTGTCCGCGGCGGTTTCCGGCATCCGATGCCCTCGGTAATTTCCAAGGACTTCCACGTCTTAATGTCCGGTTGTCCCGGGATGGCCGGCGTTGGGCGCACGTTCGAGCTCTCCCCCGGCTGCAACCCTGGTATCCGTTCGGTTCACCGCCTCGGCGCACCGGGATTCGGGTTTGCCCTTTTGCCGTCCTTTAAAGCGATTTCCGCGTGCCCTCCGGGTTCGGGGGCCTTTGAGGGGCCGATTGCGAAAGGGAGAGGCGTTTGACACTCACGGCAAGCGGCCACTTGCATATATAATGTCTCATATCGCCGGGAGCGCCGTTCTCGCCGTGAGCCGCGAGGCCCCCGCGACTTCGGTGAATGGCCGACCTCCCTGCCGGCGTGGGGAAGCCCCCGGTAAAAGCGAATGTCTCATATCGCCGGGAGCGCCGTTCTCGCCGTGAGCCGGAGCGCTGTCGTTGTTCCTTTGGACGGCGACCCACGCAGGCGGTGGGTACGGTCCGCCCCAGGTGAAAGGTGGAGTGCGCCTCAGATGAAGGACTGGAGGTGAGCGAAGGGTTGTCCGAACACGGGACTGCCGGACTGGAGGCGGAAATCCCCAAGGCCTACGAGCCGGCCGCGGTGGAGTCCAGGTGGTACGCCTTCTGGGAGGAACGCGGATACTTCCACGCCGAACCTAACCCTGACCGGGAACCCTTCACCGTGGTCATCCCGCCCCCCAACGTGACCGGTTCCCTGCACCTGGGGCACGCCTTGAACAACTCCCTTCAGGACTTCATCGTCCGCCGCAAGCGCATGCAGGGATACGAGACCCTTTGGCTCCCGGGGACGGACCACGCGGGCATCGCCACTCACGCCGTGGTGGAGCGCCTCCTGGCCGAGGAGGGCAAGACGCGCTGGGACATAGGGCGCGAGGCCTTCCTGGAACGCGTCTGGCAGTGGGTGGAGAAGTACGGGGGCACCATCATCCAGCAGCTCAAACGCCTGGGTTGCTCCTGCGACTGGGATAGGACGCGTTTCACCATGGACGAGGGCTGCTCCCGGGCCGTCCGCGAGGTATTCGTGCGCCTCTACGAGGAAGGCCTCATCTACCAGGGATATTACATCGTCAACTGGTGCCCCCGCTGCCTCACGGCCATCTCGGACATCGAGGTGGAACACGAGGAGGTGGAGGGCAAGCTCTGGTACATCCGGTACGACCTCAAGGACTCCGACGAGCACTTCTACGTGGCCACCACCCGGCCAGAGACTATGCTCGGGGATACCGGGGTGGCGGTGAACCCGCGCGACCACCGCTACCGCCACCTGGTGGGGAAGACGGCCGTCCTGCCGCTCCTGGGGCGGGAGCTCCCCATCATCGCCGACGACTACGTGGACCCGGAGTTCGGCACCGGCATCGTCAAGGTCACCCCGGCGCACGACCCCAACGACTTCGAGATGGGAAGACGCCACGGCCTCCCGGAGATTAACATCTTCACCCCTGAGGCCCGGGTGAACGAGAACGGCGGCCCCTACGCCGGGCTGGACCGCTACGAGGCGCGCAACGCCGTGGTGCGCGACCTGGAGAGCATGCACTACGTGCAGAAGGTGGAGCCCCACCTGCACGCCGTGGGGCACTGCTACCGCTGCCACACGGTCATCGAGCCCTATCTCTCCAAGCAGTGGTTCGTGAGCATGAAGACCCTTGCCGAGCCGGCCATCAGGGCGGTGGAGGAGGGGAGGACGCGCTTCATCCCCGCGAGATGGGAGAAGATCTACTTCGACTGGATGTACAACATCCGCGACTGGTGCATCTCCCGCCAGCTGTGGTGGGGGCACCGCATCCCGGCCTGGTACTGCCGGGAATGCGGCCAGGTCATCGTGGCCCGCGAGGATCCGGAGCGCTGCCCCTGCGGCGGGGAGCTGGAGCAGGACCCGGACGTCCTGGACACCTGGTTCTCCTCCGGCCTGTGGCCCTTCTCCACCCTCGGTTGGCCGGAGGACAACCCGGACCTGCGTTATTTCTACCCCACCTCGGTGCTGGTGACCGCCTTCGACATCATCTTCTTCTGGGTGGCGCGCATGATGATGTCCGGTCTGCACTTCATGGGGGACGTCCCCTTCCGCGAGGTCTTCGTCACCGCCCTCATCCGCGACGAGTCGGGGAAGAAGATGAGTAAGTCCTCGGGGAACGTCATCGACCCCCTGGACATCATCGAGCGCTACGGGGCGGACGCCCTGCGCTTCACCTTGGGGCACATCGCCGTCCCCGGAAGGGATGTCTTCCTCTCCGAGGAGCGCATCGCCGGGAGCCGCCACTTCTGCAACAAGATATGGAACGCCTCTCGGTTTGTCCTCCTCAACCTGGGGGATTTCCGCCCCGGTGAGGTGAGGGAGGAGGACCTGGAGCTCACCCTGGCCGACCGCTGGATACTCTCCCGCCTGGCCGGGCTCATCGAGACGCTGGACGGGTATTTCGAGGAATACGACTTCAGCGAGGCCTGCCGGGCCATCTACGAGTTCTTCTGGAGCGATTTCTGCGACTGGTACGTGGAGCTCTCCAAGCTCAGGCTCTACGGGGACGAGGAGGCGGGGAAGCGCACCGCCCGCTACGTGCTGTGGACGGTCCTGGAGCAGGCCCTGCGCCTGCTGCACCCCTTCATGCCCTTCATCACCGAGGAGATCTGGCAGCGGTTACCCCACGAGGGGGAGTCCATCGTGGTGGCTCCCTGGCCCGCCCCCAGGAGGGAGCACCTGGACCCGGCCGCGGAGGAGGAGATGTCCGTGCTGCAGGAGGTCATCACCTGCCTGCGTCGCCTGCGCTCCGAGATGGGAGTGCGGCCCAACGCCCGGGTGGAGGCCCTTCTGGTCCCCGTTCTGGAGGGGAGGAGGGAGCTCCTCCTCGAGCACGAGGGATATATAACCTCCCAGGCGCGCCTCTCGGCGCTCCGGGTGGTGGACTCCGTGGAGGACCCCACTTCCTACGCGCGGGGACTGGCCGCCGGGGTGGAGGCCTTCATCCCCCTGCGTGGAGAGGCCTTCCGGGAGGAGGCGGAGCGCCTGCGGAGGGAGATCGTCCGCCTGGAGAAAGAGGCGCAGCGCCATCAGGCCAAGCTTTCCAACGACCAGTTCCTGTCCAAGGCCCCTCCAGAGGTAGTACAGAAAGAGCGGCGCAAGCTGGCCGACGTGCGCCTCAAGCTGGAGAAGCTCCACGAGCAACTCCAACTAATAGAATGAAAGGGGTCAGGTCTTGAATCGTGATACCCTTATGGGTATACGCTTGCTCGAATTGCGGTTTAGGTCAAGTTTTACGAAGGCACGTCTTTCAAATGGCATCTCTCGGGTGTATGCAATTCTTTAAAGGGGAAGCTTTATTTGTACCGATCGAGCGTGAACTCGGAAACGCTTTGCTCGGAATGGAGATGAGGTTCGCCTGATGGATAGGAATACCCTAAGGGGTATCACGATTCAAGACCTGACCCCATGATGGATTTTAAGGAAGCGGAGGAGTACCTGGGCCGGCGGGCGAGGTTCGGCATCAAGCCGGGCCTGGAGCGCATAAGGCTTCTCCTGTCCCTGCTGGGAGACCCCCAGCTGGAATTTCCTTCCATTCACATCACGGGCACCAACGGCAAGACCTCCACGGCGCGCATGGTGGCCTCCATCCTGGGGGTGGGCGGGAGGAAGGTGGGCCGCTATACCTCCCCCCACCTGCAGAGCGTTACCGAGCGCATCTGCGTGGACGGGCGCCCGGTGACGGAGCGGGAGTTCGCCTCCCTCCTGGAGAGGGTCATACCCGCGGTGGAGGAGAGCGATGCCCGGACCGGCGATCCCCTGACCTACTTCGAAGTGACCACGGCCATGGCCTTTTTGCACTTCGCACGGCGCAAGGTGGACGTGGGGGTCATCGAGGTGGGCCTGGGCGGGAGGTGGGACGCGACCAACTTGCTGATGTCCCAGGTCCAGGTGATCACCGGCGTGGCTTTCGACCACACGGCGGAGCTGGGGGACACCTTGGAGAGGATCGCCTTCGAGAAGGCGGGGATCATCAAGGGCGGGAGCGCGGTTATCTCCGCGGTGGCCCATCCGGGGGCCCTGAAGGTCATCGCTGCGGCCTGTAAGGAGAGGGGCAGCGAGCTGAAGTTATATGGAAGGGATTTCCAGTTGATCTATCAGCTCACCTACGGTGTAGAAACGGAGAGAATAGGCCAGGTGCTGGGAATACGGGGCCTCCTTCGCGAATATGCCGACCTCTTCCTTCCCCTGCTCGGCGAGCACCAGGGCGTGAACGCCGCCTGTGCCGTGGCTGCCTGCGAGGCCTTCGCCGGCTCTCCGGCGGTTCTCTCCGCGGACGAGGTGGCGGCGGGACTCCGCCGGGTGACCTCTCCCGGAAGGCTGGAGGTGGTCTCCCTGCATCCCCTGGTCCTCCTGGACGGGGCCCACAACCCGGAAGGGGCGTTCCGCCTGGCCCAGGTGATCCGCAACGACCTGGATTATGAGAAGCTGGTCCTGGTCCTGGGCATCCTGGAGGACAAAGACATGCGGCGGATGCTGAAGATACTGCTTCCCCTTGCGGACACGGTGGTCTTCACCCAGAGCCGTGAGGAGAGGGCTGCCCCAGCGAGGAGACTGGCCCGCCTGGCCCGGGAGATGGGCTACGAGGGCGTGGTGGTGGAGGACATCGGGGAGGCGGTGAGGTTCGCCCGCACCCTGGCCTCGGTCTCGGACATGGTGTGCGTCACCGGGTCCCTATATACGGTGGGAGAGGCCCGCGAGGCCCTGGGGCTACGCCCGGAGTGAGCTGGGCTCGGGCGAACGCCCCGACCTTTCCGAAAATGTATTCTCCGTAAGCGGTTCCAGGGCTTATGGAGTTCGAAAGATTACCCCGGCATCCCAGCCGGAACCAGGCTGCTGTATGGTTTCGGTGGGTGCTCTTGGGGTTGAAAGAGGTCGGAAGGCCGCCTTGGCATCCTTACACCGCCTTGGCATCCTTACAGAAAGAGTGAGGAGTCGCACGAGGAACCATCCTGTGATATATTTCTCGGCGATTTCTTGGCGCGCCGGCGAGGGGCACGAAGCCCGAGGAGAGAGGCGTTGCCGGAGCGAGGAGAAGATGGGGTTCGGAGAACGGAGGAAGCTTTGGTCATGGCCGTGGAGAGGACTCTTGTGCTGGTGAAACCGGACGGCGTGGAGAGAGGCCTGGTCGGAGAGGTCATCTCCCGCTTCGAGAGGCTGGGCATGCGCATCGTGGCCCTGCGCATGCTCCGCGTGGACGAGGACCTGGCGTCGAAGCATTACGCCGAACACGCGGGCAAACCCTTCTACCCGGAGCTGGTGTCCTTCATCACCTCCGGGGAGGTGGTGGCCATGGTCCTGGAGGGAGAGGGGGCCATAGGCCTGGTGCGCAAGGTCATGGGGCCCACCAATCCCGTTGAGGCCCCGCCGGGCACCATTCGGGGGGACTACGGGGTGGAGATCACCCGCAACCTGGTCCACGGCTCGGACGGGCCGGAGAGCGCCGCCCGTGAGATAGGCCTCTTCTTCCCCGACCTGACCTGACGAGGGCATGACCTGACGGCCCGGGGCGGGAAGGCCCCTGATCACGGGGAAGAGGGTGAGGAAGGGCGGCCGCACCTCCCGCGTTTTCAAGCCCCCGACGGGGAAGTCCGCACGCGGCCGGCCGGGGCCTCATCACGGAGAGGAAGGAATCCCTCTTCCCCGGGAAGGGAACCGTGGGGCACGGATTCCCGTCATCTATCCGGGGAACGGCGCCGCGGCCTGGCGGCTCCGGGATGGGGAAGGAGAAGCGGACCCTTGTGATAAAATTATGGACATGATGAACGTGACGCGAAGCGGCCTTCGGGCCGTTAAAAATATGCCGGAAAGGTGAGTGCCATGTTTTCTTCGTGGGAAATGCTGGGAAGGGACATGGCCATCGACCTGGGGACGGCGAATACCCTGGTCTACGTGCGGGGAAAGGGCATCGTCCTCAACGAGCCGTCGGTGGTGGCCATCAACACCTCCAATGGGGCCATCCTGGCCGTGGGAGCGGAGGCCAAGCGCATGATCGGGCGCACACCGGGACACATCGTGGCCGTCCGGCCGCTCAAGGATGGCGTCATCGCCGACTTCGACGTCACGGAGAAGATGCTCCGCTACTTCATCCAGAAGGTACACAAGCGGCGCCTTTTCGCCCGCCCCCGCGTGGTGGTCTGCGTGCCCTCCGGGACCACGGGAGTGGAGCAGCGGGCGGTGGAAGAGGCCTGCATCCAGGCGGGCGCGCGCGCGGCCTACATAATCGAGGAGCCCATGGCCGCGGCCATCGGCGCCGGCCTGCCCATCCATGAGCCCACAGGGAACATGGTGGTGGACATCGGCGGCGGGACCACCGAGGTGGCGGTCATCTCCCTGGGGGGCATCGTGACCAGCGAGTCCATCCGCATCGGGGGGGATGAGATGGACGAGGCCGTGGTCAACTACATCAAGAAGGAATACAACCTCATGATCGGGGAGAGGACCGCCGAGGAGCTCAAGATCCAGATCGGCTCGGCCTTCCCCGTGGACGACGAGATCAACGCGGAGATACGGGGACGGGACCTGGTTACCGGCCTGCCCAAGACCATCGTGGTGCTGGCCGAGGAGATAAGGGAGGCCATCGAGGAGCCGGTCTCCGCCATCGTGGACGCGGTCAAGACCACCCTGGACAAGACCCCGCCCGAACTGGCCTCGGATATTATGGACCGGGGAATCGTGCTCACCGGTGGAGGGGCGTTGCTCACGGGACTGGACGAGAGGATACGCCACGAGACGGCCATGCCCGTGGTGGTCACCGCTTCTCCTCTCTCCGACGTGGCCATCGGTTCGGGGAAATGCCTCGAGGAGTTCGAGATCATGAAAAAGGTTCTCATCTCCTCCTCCCGGCATTGAACCGGGGATGATAGATCATGCTGGAAAGACGCAACCGCAGACAGCGATTCCTCATCGTCGTCCTCGTCCTGGTGTGCATACTCCTGGTCACCGTCTATTCCCGCGAGAGCGAGAACGGTTTTCTCCACCGCCTGCAGCGGTTCTCCATGGACGTCATCTCCCCCCTTCAGAAGGGGATGAGCAAGGTGTTGAGCCCGGTGCGCAACGGCATCGGGTTCCTGGTGGACCTGGGGCGGGCGCGTGGAGAGCGGGACCGGCTAAAGGAGGAGGTCAGGCAGCTGGAGCAGAGGGTCCATGAACTGGAGGACATGCGGCGCGAGAACGAGACCCTGAGAGGTATGCTCGCCGTCAAGGAGGCCTACCCCGAGCTGGAGTTCCTGGTGGTGGAGGTCATCGGTGCCAGCCCCGACGCCTGGGAACAGACCATAATCATAGGCGCGGGTTATGACGACGGTCTGGAGGAATACATGGCCGTGCTCAGCGAGGACGGCAGCCTAGTGGGCAGGATAATCACCTGCACGGCCCAGTCCTCCGTCGTGCAGCTGATCACCGACGAGAAGAGCGCCGTGGGCGCCAGGCTTCAGCGCAACGCGGAGATGGGCATCCTGCGCGGGGAGGGCGGAGGGGCGGTGCACCTCGAGCTCCTCAACCTGGAGGCCGATGTGCGCACGGGAGACGTGGTGGTGACCTCCGGGATGGGGGGCACCTGTCCGGCGGGCATCCCCATAGGCACGGTGACGGAGATAGGGGAGAAGCAGGCGGACCTCTCGGTGGGTATCGTCATCCAGCCGCGGGCCAGCATGACCCGGCTGGACAGGGTGATGGTGGTGGTCTCCCCTAAACCCACGAAAGCGCCAGGAGTGGCCGAAGGGGGGAGCGGTATATGATGACCGCCCACCGCCGGCTGCTCTTCGCCGTCATTATACTGGTGACCCTCCTCCTCCAGGTCGGCGTGGCGGGGGAGATAAGCGTGGGGAGCGTTAAGCCGGACATACTCCTCACGGCCACCATATGCTGGGCCCTCTTCGAGGACCCCAGGCAGGGAGCCCTCTTCGGCTTCTGGGGCGGGCTGCTGGAGGACGTCTTCACCACCGCCGTCCTGGGGGTGGGGGCCTTCGCCAAGACGCTCATCGGCTATTTCTCGGGGGAGCTCAAGCAGCGCGTGGTCTCCAAGTCCGTGGTCTGGCCCATGCTCATCGTCTTTGCGGGCACCCTCCTGCACGAGCTCATCAAGTTCGCCTCCTGGACCATGGTGGGTCTGGAGCAGAGGCCGCCGTTGAACGCCGGGGTGGTCTTCGGCCTGGCGCTGTACAACGCCGTGCTCACTCTGGCCGTCTATCCTCTGCTGGGGAGGTTCGCCGGCCGGGAGGAGAGGGAGATGCTGTTCCAGTGAGGTGATTCGGACATGCCAGTCAACCCGCAGCAGAAGGGGGCCATGGTCCACCGCTACACCCTCTTCGTGATGTTCATTGCGGTCATGGTGGCCGTTCTGGTGGTCAGGCTGTGGTTCCTGCAGGTGGTGCAGGGCGACCGCTACCGGAGCATGGCCGAGGGCAACCGGGTGCGGGAGGTCCCCCTGGAGGCCTCCAGGGGGAAGATACTGGACCGCAACTACCGTATGCTGGTGGGAAACCGCTGGGCCCTCTCCATCTTCGTACTCCCCACGGAGTTCGAGAAGCTGGAGGACAAGGAGGCGGAGGCAGCTCGCCTGGGGGCCATGCTGGGCATAGGCGGCGAGGAGATAATGAAAAAACTCCAGGGCGAGGACGTGCAGCCCCACAAGCCGGTCCTCATCAAAAAGGACGTGGATCCGGAGGTGTATTTCTTCATCCAGGAGAGGCAGTCGGAGTTCCCGTGGGTCTTTCCGGAGAAGATGCCGGTGCGCGAGTATCCGGAGGGAGACGAGAGCCTGGCGGCCCACGTGCTGGGGTACCTGGGGGAGATCTCCGAGGAACAGCTCAAGGTGCTGAAAGATAAGGGATATAAGGCCGGGGACATAGTGGGCACCTCAGGGGTAGAGGCCTATTACGAGGATATCCTGCGGGGGGTGGACGGGAAGCTGATCATGGAGGTGGATGCCCGGGGCAAACCGCTGCAGGAACTGGGCAGGGAGGAGCGCAACCCGGGCAAGACCCTGGTCCTCACCCTGGACAGGGATCTTCAGAGGGCGGTAGAGCAAAGCCTCCGCCAGGGTATAGCCCGGGCGCGCACCTACCTGGACCGGGAGAGGGGCAGGAACTACGTGGCTCCGGCGGGTGCGGCGGTGGTACTTGATCCTCGTACGGGGGAGATACTGGCCATGGCCAGCGAGCCCACCTTCAACCTCGAGGACTTCGTGGGCGGCATAGACGAGGAGGAGTGGGCCAGGCTCAACGATCCCCGGAACAACTATCCCCTCAACAACCGGGCCATCGTGGGGCAATACCCGCCCGGTTCCACCTTCAAGGTGGTCACGGCAATGGCCGCCTTGCAGGAGGGGATGGCCAGCGCCTACTCCCCGTTCTTTTGCGGGCATGTCTTCAACCGCGGTGAGTTCGCCCAGTATCCCAAGACCTGCTGGGGAACCCATGGCTCCATCAATTTCATGAACGCCATCATCCAGTCCTGTGACGTGGTCTTCTACGAGCTGGGGTACGTGTTCTACGAGAACCGCAACCGAGAGGGCTGGGTCACCCGGTTGCAGGATTACGCCGTCCTGGCCGGGCTGGGCAAGCCCACGGGCGTGGACCTGCCCAACGAGTTCGAGGGGCGGGTCCCCACCCCGCAGTGGAAATGGGAGTTCAACCAGGGGAATCCGGATTACCAGCGCTGGTATCCCGGGGATACGGTGAACATGGCCGTGGGGCAGGGAGACATCCTGGTCACCCCCCTCCAGTTGGCCAACCTTTACGCGGCCATAGCCAACGGCGGTCCTTACTACCGCCCTCACGTGGGGAAGGAGATACTCACTTATCTTGGGGAGACCGTGGATACCATCCAACCCCAGAAGATAGGGGACATCACCGACCCCAACAACGACCTCGGGATCCACGTGGACAGGAGCAAGCTAGAGGTGGTGAGGACGGCCCTCACCGGTGTTGTGGCCAGGGGAGGGACGGCAGCCGGGGCTTTCGCCGGTTTCCCCATAAAGGCCATCCCCGTGGCGGGGAAGACGGGGACCGCCGAGGTGCAGGGAAAGCAGCCCTGCGCCTGGTTCGCCTGCTACGCTCCGGCCAACGACCCCCGCTACGTGGTGGTGGTGATGGTGGAGGAGGGCGGGCACGGGGGGCTGGTGGCCGCTCCCGTCGCCCGGCACATCCTGGAGTACATCTTCGGCATCCCACAGGGGCAGCCGGAGGTCACGGTGACCGAGTAGGAGGAAAGGGAGGGACATGCCCACGCGCCTGGGAAGGCTTCTGGCCCCCAAGGTCACGGAGAGGAGGAGGACCGACGAGGTGGCCCGCCGCCTGAGCGGGATGCCCATCCGGCACGTGGACTGGTCGCTCCTGGCGGTGACCCTCTTCCTGGTGGCCTTCGGCATGCTCATCCAGTACAGCGCCACGCGGGGGGACAACCCGGACAACCCCACCTATTATGTGTTGCGCACGGCCCTGAACTTCCTGGTGGGTCTGGTGGTCATGGGCCTCATGCTCAGCTTCGACTATCGGCGGCTCAAGGTGGCCACGCCCTTCATCTACGGCTTCTTCCTCTTCGCCCTCCTGGTGGTCTTCCTCACCGAGGAGGCCATGGGGGCCCAGCGCTGGATAACCCTCGGCCCCTTCAGCTTCCAGCCCTCGGAATACTGCAAGCTGGTGCTCATACTGGTCCTGGCGAACTACTTTTCCGACAACAAGGCGGATCCGGAGTCCTTCCGCAGCTTCATCATACCCACTCTCTGGGCCCTTCCCTTCATGTTCTTCATCTTCCTGCAGCCGGACCTGGGGACCACCCTGGTGCTGGCGGCCATCCTCCTGGGTATGCTCTACCTGGTGGGCTGCCGCATGCGATACTGGCTGGGGTTCGTGGGCCTGGGAGCCCTGGGATTCGCCATGGGCTTCGCCTTCCACCTCTTCCACGACTACCAGGTGGAACGCTTCACCGCTTTCCTCAAGCAGGGCAGCAGCATCCAGGGGGCCGGCTACCAGCTCATGCAGTCCAAGATCGCCATCGGTTCCGGGCAGTTGGCGGGAAAGGGGCTCTTCAAGGGCACCCAGACCAACCTCAAGTTCATCCCCGCCCACCATACGGATTTCGTCTTCGCCGTGGTCGGCGAGGAACTGGGGTTGATAGGCGCCCTGCTGCTCATCGCTGCCTTCTGTTACCTCCTCTGGAGGGGAGTGCGCATCGCCAACCACGCGCGCGACTTCTACGGGACCATGATCGCCTTCGGCATCGTGACCATGTTCGCCTTCCAGATCGTGGTGAACATAGGTATGACCATAGGCATCATGCCCATCACCGGCATCCCCCTGCCCTTCATAACCTACGGGGGGTCGAGCCTCATCGTCAACCTGGCGGCCGTGGGTCTTATGACCAACGTGTACATGCGGAGGTTCTCGCAGATATAGATATGGAATATATTTCCATTTCATGAACGGAGGCCGGGATTCCGGGTCCCGGCGCGGGGATTCCGGACCGCGGAGGCGGGAAGGCCGCGGTCCGGGGATAGGGTCAAGGCGACGATGGAGGTGGTCATGTCCGAGGATTCAGGCACTCAACGCGGTTACCGCTCGGGGTTCGTGGGCATCATCGGCCGTCCCAACGTGGGGAAATCCACCCTGCTCAACAACCTCATGCACCGCAAGCTGGCCATCATCTCCGAGAAACCACAGACCACGCGCAACAAGATCCGCTGCATACTCACCAGGGACGACGCCCAGATAATCTTCGTGGACACCCCAGGCCTGCACAAACCCCGCAACGCCCTGGGGGAGAGGCTGAACAAAGCGGTCCGGGAGACGCTCTCCGAGGTGGACGTGGTGGTATTCATGCTGGACGGTACCCAGACCATCGGGAGGGGCGACCTCTTCATCGCCGGCGAGCTCTCCGGCCTGGAGACACCCGTTGTGGCGGTGCTCAACAAGATCGACAGGCTGAGCCCCGAGCAGGTGGAGGCCCAGATGGCGGTAGCGGAGAACCTCGGACGGTTCGTGGAGGTCATCCCCCTTTCCGCCAAGACCGGCGAGAACGTGCACGCCCTAATAGAGAAGATCGTGGAGCTTTTACCGGAGGGGCCCAAGTATTACCCGGACGACATGGTCACCGATCAACCGGTCACCTTCATCGTGGCCGAGCTCATCCGGGAGAAGGTCCTCCAGCTCACTCGGGAGGAAGTGCCGCACAGCGTGGCCGTGGTGGTGGAGGAGATGGGCAGGCGCGAGGACGGAGGGATAGTGGACATCCAGGCGGTGATCTACGTGGAGAGGGATTCCCAGAAGGGGATCATAATCGGCAAGGGGGGCCGCATGCTCAAGGAGATCGGGACCCGGGCCCGACAGGAGATCGAGCCACTGCTGGGAGAGAAGGTCTTCCTGCAGCTGCAGGTCAAGGTGGAGAAAGACTGGTCCAAGCGCCCTCAGCTCGTGCGCAGGATGGGATACTGAGGGCCTTCCTCGATAAGGGTAGGCGGGACCGGATCAACGGCTCGCCGTCCGAAAACCGCGTTTCCAGAGCGCGTTGAAGGCGGGATGAAGCGGGGGTAATCTGGATAGGGTGCGCGGCTCTTGCCCGCCGCTATCGGGAACGTATGTGAGGATCTAAGGCTGTGATTTGAGCATGCGGGTATCCCTGTCCCCCGGGCGATAAGGGATATCCGCGCACCGGAGGGTCACATGGAGGAGAGGAACCGGGTATTGGGAGAGACCCTCAGAGGGCTTCTCGCGGAGGGAAAGATGGGTGCCGCCCTGGCCCTCCTGGACGGGCTGCACCCCGCGGACGCCGCCGAGGTCCTGGAGAGTGTGCCCTACGAGGACCGCCTGCGCATCTTCCGTTCCTGGGACGCCGAGGGCTCCTCGGAAGCACTCCTGGAGATGTCCGAGGACGAGCAGGTCCGGGTGGTGGAGGGGCTGGCCCGCAACCTGGCCGTGCGCATCATCTCCGAGATGCCTCCCGACGACGCCGTGGACCTGCTGGCCGATCTCCCCCCTAAGCTCAGGGAGTCCATACTCTCCGGCCTCAGCGCCCGCAAGGCGGGGGAGTTGCGGCGCCTCCTGGCTCACGGGGAGCACACGGCGGGAGGCCTGATGACCCCGGAGGCCATGCGCCTGAGCCAGGACCTCACCGTGGGTGAGGTGCTGGAGAGGCTGCGCGGGGCGCCGGAGAGCGTGGAGATGATCTATTACGTGTACCTATTGGACGAGGGGGAAAGGCTTGTGGGAGTCACCTCCCTCCGCGAGCTCATCGTGGCCGACCCGGAGGCGCCGGTCTCGAGCATCATGCACCGCGACCTCATAACCGTGACTCCGGAGGAGGACCAGGAGAGGGTGGCCGCCCTCATCGACCGCTACGACCTGTTGGCCGTCCCGGTGGTGGACGGAGAGGGAAGACTCCTGGGGATAGTCACCGTGGACGACGTGCTCGACGTCATCGAGGAGGAGGCCCAGGAGGATATATACAGCCTGGTGGGGAGCTGGGAGACGGAGGAGGGGACGGAAAGGCATCCGCTGCTGGCGCCCTTCCTGGGCAGGTTGCCCTGGGTCTTCTTCGCGCTGGTCCTGGAGGTCCTGGTGGTGGGGGGGATCCTGCGAGGCTTCTCGGACGTGCTTCGGGACCATATGGCCATCATCTTCTTCATACCCGCCATCCTGGCCATGGGGGGGACGGTGGCCGTGCAGAGCGCCACGCGGGTGACCGTGGAGCTAATGCACGGAGGAGAGGGACGGCGGTTCATGCGGGCCGTGGCCGGGGAGACGGGCATAGGCCTCCTGGTGGCCGCGGCCTCGGGAGGGATAATCGCCATGGTGGCCTGGTTGATGTGCGAGAACGCTTCCCTGGGGGTCGCCGTGGGTCTGGCCATGGGCTGCACGGTCCTCTCCGCCGCCCTGCTGGGGTCCTCCCTTCCCCTCATCCTGAGGAAGATGGGCGGGGATCCCTCCAAGGCCTCCGAACCGCTGGTGGCCACCATTATGGACGCCGTGGGGCTGGCGGTCTACCTCCTGGTGGCCATGGCTCTGGTATGAGAGGGGGTGCGAGGTGGCCGGAGCGGAGCGGGAGGTGGCCAAGGAGGAGGTCCTGGAATTGTTTCCCAGCTTGGGGCATCTCACCTATATCCTGGACGCCACCCTGCTGCGGCCGGAGGCCGATGAGCGAGAGTATCTGAGTTTTCTGCGTGAGGCCGCCGACGCGCGTTTCCGGGCCGTTTTCGTGCCCCTGTATTACCTCCCCATGGCGCGCATGGAGCTGCGAGGGAGCGGCGTGACTCTGGGGGCGCCCATAGGGTTTCCTTTCGGCTACCAGTCGACCGACGCCAAGCGGGCGGAGGCGGTGTACGCCCTCCAGCACGGGGCGGGGGAGCTGGACATGGTGATTAACATCTCCGCCCTCCGCTCCGGGAGGTCGGACAGGGTGAGGGAGGACATCGGGGCCGTGGTCTCCCTTGCCCGCCGCTATGACGCGGGTAAGGGAGAGGGTCATGTGGTGGTCAAGGTGATCCTGGAGACCTGTTATCTGAGCCGTGAGGAGATGCGCCTCGGGGCGCTGTTGGCCAGGGAAGCGGGGGCGGATTTCGTGAAGACCTCCACGGGTTTCGGCCCCGCAGGGGCTGATGCGGAGGACGTGCGCTTCCTGCGCGAGGTTGTGGGGCCGGGCTTCGGGGTCAAGGCCAGCGGGGGGATACGTAACCTGGCACAGGTGGTGGAGATGGTGAAGGCCGGGGCCAACCGCATCGGGACCAGCGCGGCCTACACCATCCTCCAGGAGTATCTGCGCCTCGTGCCTTGGAGGTAGGTAGCTGGGCCGGGTTTAACGGTCTCGCTCCGCAAGCTACGCTGCGACCGACCCGTCCGTCCCCCGGAAGGCGGTACCCGTGGCGCAGAGGCCGTAGGGTAGCGGTCTCGCTCGCCTCCCCGGACCGCCCCGCAGGGAGGGAGGGGGAGAGGAGCGCTCGCTGCGACCGACCCGTCCGGCCCCCGGAAGGCGGTACCCGTGGCGCAGAGGCCGTAGGGTAGCGGTCTCGCTCGCCTCCCCGGACCGCCCCGCAGGGAGGGGGGAGAGGAGCGCTCGCTGCGACCGACCCGTCCGGCCCCCGGAAGGCGGTACCCGTGGCGCAGGGGCCGTAGGGTAGCGGTCTTGCTGAGCGAAGCGGTCTGCCCCGGCGGAGGGAGGGTTGTCGGGGGCCGGGATGAGCACCGGGAGGCGTGCGGAGGGAAGTCATCTGAGACCAGCAAATATATAAAAAAGTGGATATATGAAAAAGGAGTGACCCCAAGTAACCTTTGGTACATCCCTCCGAGCTTCCCTTCCGGCTCCCCCTTCCGGCTTGCGCCTTCCGGTTCTTCCTTCCGGGTCCCCCGGCTGAACTTCCCTCCAGCTCCTTGGGGTCAAATTTAATATAACACCACAGTATTAGATGGTCAATACCTTTTTACCTGGGATTTTATCGATTCTTCGCCCTCTGGTGAGCCTATCGGCCTAATACTCGCGGGGTATGCGGGAGCGAGGTTCCCCATCTCCGGAGTCCCGCCGACGAGATGGCCTGAGCACCTTGCCCGTGATCTGGGCGGGTACGGGTATGGGCGCTTTGCCTCTGGTTTGCCTTGCGGTGGCCTACACCCGCGAGGGGCCCTCCGCGGTGCGGATCATGTGGAGAGGGGAGCCTCGGTCCCCCTGAGTTTTCCTTCCAGGTGACGGAGGACTATCTGCCGCGAGCGCAGGCGCTGCTCCAGGACACTCTCCGTGTAGGCGAAGGAAGCCCGGAGCGCCTCGAGGGCCAGATGAGGCGGTTCATCGAAACGGGCTATGGCGACCATCTCCGTTCCTAGGAGGCGCCGTAGGAGTTCCAGTACCTGCGCGTTGAGATGGAGGACGTTGGGGGAGGCCCTCGCACATCCCTGGCAGGTCACCCCTCCCTCGGAGAGGTCCAGGTGCCACGAGCCGCTGGACGTCTCCCTGCCGCAGTGCAGGCAGCGATCCAGGTGGGGACGGTAACCGATGAGCGCGCAGGCCTTCAGCTGATAGGCGGCCAGCAGGAGGGCGCAGTCCCTCACCTCTCCCTCCAGGACTCCGAGGCTCACCCGCAGGAGGTCGAAGAACCTGGGCAGGTTCTGGTTTTCCCGTAGTGACCTCTCGGCCAGTTCGAGCATGGATTCCCCGTAGAGATATTTATCGTAGTCCGTCCGTAAGGGGGCGTGGGTGCGCACGGTGTCCGCCTGGGTGACCGTGTCCAGGTTCCTCCCCTCGTGGAGGACCACCTTGAGGTGGGTAAAGGGTTCCAGTCTGGCCCCAAAGCGGCTCGCGGTGCGCTTGACCCCCTTGACCACCGCCCGGCGCAGGCCGTGCCCCGCGGTGATCAAGGACACGATACGGTCCGCCTCTCCGAGGTCGTGCACGTGCAGGACGATGGCCTCATCCTTGAGGGTGGCCAACCTGAACCTACTCCTCGCGGATGGCGCCGAAGCGCCTTTCCCTCCTCTGGTAATCCCGGATGGCCTCCGCCAGGTGGCGGCGGTCGAAATCCGGCCACAGGACGTCCGTGACGTAAATCTCCGTGTAGGCGAGTTCCCAGATCATGAAGTTGCTGATGCGCATCTCCCCCGCCGTGCGGATGAGGAGGTCGGGGTCGGGGATGTCCGGATGGTAGAGGTAGGATCGGAAGCGCTCCTCGTCCACCTCGGAGGGCTCCAGCCTGCCCGCCGCCACGTCGGCGCACAAAGCGCGGATGGCGTCCACCAGCTCGGCGCGGCCCCCGTAGTTAAAGGCGATGTTCAGTGACATACCGGTGTTTTCGCGGGTCAGCGCGACGGCGTCGTCGATGGCCTTGAGGGTGGAGGGAGGTATGCGGTCCCGCCTTCCCAGGTGCCGTATGCGGATGTTCCGCTGATGAAATTCCTGGACCCGGTTGTTGAGGAGGTTGCGGTTGAAGCTCATCAGGAAGCGTACCTCGTTCTCCGGACGGTTCCAGTTCTCCGTGGAGAAGGCGAAGAGGGTGAGGGCGCCAATGCCCCATTCGGAGGCCGCCCGGACGACGTCGGTGATCGACCTCTCCCCGGCCTTGTGTCCGGCAATGCGCGGAAGGTCGCGCATCTTGGCCCAGCGGCCGTTCCCGTCCATGATGATGGCGATGTGGAAGGGAAGCTCTCCTTCCGGCCTGGGGACCTCCATCTCCGACATTAGTTTTTCTCCCCTTTCACCCTCAGATTTTCGACGCCGCGAACCGGTAGGTTGACGGGACGCGTTACCGCCTAACCGCCCGCCCGGCTCCTTTTCCCGCGATTATTATCCTTCACCGTTTCGAGGGGGTAAAGCGTGGCGCACGTGGAACTTCGTGACTCGGCCCGCCCCCTTGCGCCCGGCACCAGCGCACCCACCCTGATGGAAAGCCGTTCCCCGGCGTTTCTTCCCTTCCACCGGGCCAATGGCCCTCCGATCAGGAAGAGGGAGGGTCTTCGCCCGAAGGCCCTCCCGCCCGGTCCTTCCCCGGCTCCTCCTGCTGCTTGAATATTATCCTCTGCAGGGCGTACACACCCAGGATGGAGAGGGCGCAGCTCTTCTGGGCGGGCATCTTCGAGGTGGGTATATATAGAGCGCATTCATCGTTGCAGGGGGAAAGGGCACCCGCGATCGCCGAGACGCGGAAGGGGCAATAAGCTCCAGGGACGTTTCCCATTCTCAACCTCCTCTTACTTCCCCTGCGCGGAACGCCCCGCATCCCGCCCGTTCTCCGCGGGTCGGAAAAGGGGCTGACCGGGTTCAAGGCTGCTAGGGACCGGGAGGAGGGCCACGTATCCCCTCTCTTACGGCGGCACTCTTCCCGTCCGGATACGAAACCCGGATTCCGTCAAGCAAGATGCTATCATAACCCTCCTCCCGGCGCGACGCTCCTTCCGTGGGCGGGAAGAAGAGCGTCCCGCCCTCGGCCGGCAAAATTCCTTTTGAAACCTCGTTTCGTGGGTGTCCCCTCAACGGAATGAAGTCTTTCCGAGGTGGCGGAAGGTCGGGTTTGATCCCCCATGGAGAGAGCCTACCTTCGAGCCTCGGACCCTTGCTCTTGAAAAGGTTATGGCCAAGGGGCCCGCCTATCCGCCGGGGCGCCGGAAAGCCTCGCCCGCACCCGGGTTTTTCGCGCCCGGTTTGCCTCGGCATCTCCGCGGCCTCCATTGACGGCCGAAAGGTCGTTGCGCACCCAGCTTTCGGCGACTGGGGCATGACGGCCCTGACGCCTCGCCTTTCCGGGAGGCGCTTTGGGGCCAGGGAAGCTCGAGTTACGGCCGAAAGGTCGTTGCGCACCCAGCTTTCGGCGACTGGGGCATGACGGCCCTGACGCCTCGCCTTTCCGGGAGGCGCTTTGGGGCCAGGGAAGCTCGAGTTACGGCCGAAAGGTCGTTGCGCACCCAGCTTTCGGCGACTGGGGCATGACGGCCCTGACGCCTCGCCTTTCCGGGAGGCGCTTTGGGGGCGTGGAGGCCGGTGTAGATACTCTGGCCCTGGAGCAAGGGCAAGATTCGGTGCTGAGAAGGAACTCCTCGGGCGGTAACCAGAAGACAGGGGAGGTGTTTATAATAACGAGTGTGAAACGAAGAAGCCGTGAAGTGGAGGCCAGCTTGGAGTCCAGCGGAGACGGAAGCCGGGAGCTGTGCCACGAGGACGGCGTCCTCCTGCAGCGCGCCCGGGAGAGGAGAGAGGCCTTCGAGGCCCTTTACACCAAATATCTCCGGAAGATATACACCTACGTGTATTACCGGGTGGGAAACGCGGAGGATGCGGAGGACATAACGGAGAGCGTGTTCCTCCACGCCCTGGTGCACCTGGACCGTTATCAGGACCGGGGGATCCCTTTCTCCGCCTGGCTCCTCCGCATCGCCCACAACCTGGTGGCCAACTGGCATCGTAGCGCTTCCAGATCCCGTTCGGTGGCCCTGGAGGCCGTCGAGGAGCTGCACGACGAGGGCCTGTCGCCGGAGGAAGCCCTGGAGAGGGCGGAGGAGATCCGGCGTTTGCGCGAGGCATTCGCCTCCCTTCCCGAGGAGAGGCAGCAGGTGCTCATCCTCCGCTTTGCTGAGGGGATGAGGCACCGCGAGATCGGGGAGGTGATGGGAAAGAGCGCCGGGGCGGTGAAGGTACTCGTTCACCGCTCGCTAATAAGCTTGCACCGGCGACTCTCCGAGAAGGAGGAAGAGAGATGAACGTATGGAGGAAGCGGGGAGACAAAGGGCGGAAACGAGGATACCGGCACACGGTGAGACTGCTCAGGAGCTACCTCCATCCCGTGGATCCCGACCCCGCCTTTTCCCGCCGCCTGGAGGACCTCTGCCGCGGGCTGGGCGCGGATGACCTCCTGGTCGCGGAGTCGGAACCCGCGGGTTACTTCTCGACCCGCCGGGGAAAAATCATCGGCGGGGCCATCTTCTCCGCCCTTCCCTTTCTGGGGGTCGCCGCCTATGCTATTAACAAGCATCTCACGAGGAGGAGGGCCGTGGCCCTGGGCGTCTGAGAAAGGGCGGAGATGAACCGGGAGGAGGACGGGGCCTGTCCCGCCCTTCCCTTTCTGGGGGTCGCCGCCTATGCTATTAACAAGCATCTCACGAGGAGGAGGGCCGTGGCCCTGGGCGTCTGAGAAAGGGCGGAGATGAACCGGGAGGAGGACGGGGCCTGTCCCGCCCTTCCCTTTCTGGGGGTCGCCGCCTATGCTATTAACAAGCATCTCACGAGGAGGAGGGCCGTGGCCCTGGGCGTCTGAGAAAGGGCGGAGATGAACCGGGAAGAAGTCTTATCTGTAGTTCGTGCCGCTCTGGCGGAGGCATTGGAGCTGCCCGAGGAGGAAATCAAGGAGGAATCGCGCTTCAAGGAGGACCTGGAGGCGGATTCCCTGGACCTGGTGGAACTTCTCCTGGAGATGGAGCGCGTCTACGGCTTCAAGGTCAGCGATGAGGAGGCGGCGGAGATCGAGACCGTGGGCGACGCCGTGGATCTCATTCTCCAGAAGGCCAAGGTTTAACGACGGGGGGTTTTCGGTGAGGGTCGGAATTCCCGGCGGTCTGCTCTATTTCCGTTACGGGAAACTGTGGACCTCCTTTCTCCAGGCCCTGGGGGCGGAAGTGGTGGAGTCGGGGGAGACCACCCGTTCCATCCTCTCCTCCGGGGTGAGCAAGGCGGAGAACGAGAGCTGCCTGCCGGTGAAGGTCTTCTACGGGCACGTGCTCGCCCTGCGGGACAAGGTGGACGCCATCTTCGTGCCCCGCCTGGTGAGCGTGAAGAAGGGGACGCACACCTGCCCCAAGATGCTGGGCCTCCCTGACCTGGCCCGGGCGGCGGTGGAGGACAAGGTGCCCGTCATCGCCCCTACCATCAATTTCCAGGAGGGTATGTGGGCCAACTACCGCGCCGTCTATTCCCTGGGCCGCCTCTTCACGCGCGATCCTCTGCGCATCGTCCGCGCCGGCCTGGAGGCCTGGAGTGAACACCGTCTCTACCTGGAGCGGCTGACCCTGGGCCTGGACCACCGGAGCGCCCTCAAGGGGGAGACGGAAGACCTCCTCTGCGAGGGGAGGGAGCTGAGGATAGGGGTCATCGGGCACCATTACAACGTGTACGACACCTTCACCACCATGTCCCTCCTCGACCGCCTGAGCTCCATGGGTGTGGACGTGGTCACCGCGGACATGGTCCCCGAGGAGCTCAAGAGGAGGGAGCTGAGACGCCTGCCCAAGGACATCTACTGGAGTTACGAACAGGAGGTGGCGGGGGCCATACTGGCCTGCACCCGCTACCGGCTGGTGGACGGGATAATCTTCATGATCTCCTTCCCCTGCGGGCCGGATTCCATCATCCGCGTCCTCTGCGAACAGGAGAACCGGCGCATGGGGGGAGTGCCCATGCTCAGCCTGGTCATCGACGAACATACCGGTGAAGGCGGTTTCCTCACCCGCATAGAGGCCTTTGTGGACATGCTCCGGAGGCGTAAGGGGATCGCCTCGGAGGTCCGGGAGGCGGTGGCGGTATGAAGATAAGCTGGCCCCACATGGGGAGCCTGGAATTCGTGATGAGCAGCGTGTTCGAGGAGCTGGGGCTGGATTACGTTCTCCCGCCCCCCAGTTCCCAGCGCACCCTCGAGCTGGGCACGCGCTACGGGCCCGAGTTCGCATGCTTCCCCCTCAAGACCACTCTGGGGAACTTCATCGAGGCCATAGAGGCGGGAGCGGACACGCTGATCATGGTAGCCGGCAAGGGACCCTGCCGCTTCGGCTTCTACGCCGAGACGCAGAGGCGCATCCTGGAGGACGCCGGCTACCGTTTCCGCATGGTGATGCTGGAATTCGAGCCCAACAAGCTACCGGCCACCATCCGGAAGCTGAAGGAGCTGAAGCAGGGCCGTCCCTGGAGGTCCGTGGCGTGGGCCATCAAGTTCGCCCTGAGCAAGGCCTACCTCATCGACCGCCTGGAGCAGCAGGCCCTGCACCAGCGCTGCCTGGACCGGGAGAGGGGAGCCACCACCAAGGCCCTGGAGCGGTGCTATCGCATGGTCTGGGAGGCCGACTCCTACGCTTCACTGCGGAAGGTGGAACAGGAGGCCTTCGGCCTGCTGCAAAACGTCCCCAGGGAGGAGAGGGAGACGGTTAAGGTGGGCATCGTGGGCGAGTTCTACCTGGTGCTCGAGCCCTTCTTCAACCTGGGAGTGGAGGAGCAGTTGGGGAACCTGGGAGCCTATGTGGAGCGCAGCGTGTACCTCACCGACTGGCTGCGCCCCTCGGGGAACAATCCCGTGGCCGGACAACACGACCGGGAGGTGGAGGAGGCGGCGAGGCCTTACCTCACCCATTTCGTGGGCGGCGAGGGCCTGAGGTCGGTAGGGGCCACGGTCCTCTACCACCGCAACGGTTACGACGGCGTGGTGCACGTCATGCCCTTCACCTGCATGCCGGAGACCATTGCCAAGAGCATCCTGCCCCGGGTATCACGTGACCTGGGAATACCCGTTCTCTCCCTGGTCATCGACGAGATGACCGGAAAGGCCGGCGTGGCCACCCGGCTGGAGGCCTTCGTGGACTTGGCTCGCTTCCGGAGGAGGGCCAGGGATGCGGGGATAGATTACTCCCTTCAGCCCGCCTTCTGAGATGGGTACGGCATTCCTCCGTGCGGAAGGACTTTTCTCGGGTATAATGTATTAGTCATCCGGAAGTTATGAGAAGGAGGTTTGTCGATGGCCAACGAGAAAGAGGAGCTCTTGAACCAGGAGATCGCCTCCTACGAGGAGGAGCTCAGGGTGCTGGCGGGAAAGCTTCAGGAGCTGGCCGGAGTGGACTGCTCCTTCGGGGCTTGTGTCTTCGACCCCGAGATGCAGGACGTGGAGTCCAAGCTCGCCGAGATCCAGAAGAGGAAGAAGGTCCTGGCCGAAGTGATGGAGACCCTTAAGCAGTGCGGCATAGAATAACCTGAGGACGATTAGACACGAGGGGGCTTTCCAGAAGCCCCCTCTTTTCTATATATATCGCCGTATAATATATAGCGCCATATATCTCCACCGCCCGCTTCCCTGTTCCTCATTGCCCGTGGGCGAGGTCTCCGCCTTACTTTCGGGAATGATCCCCGCAGGCGGCGGAATTCTTTTCGTTTCCAGCTTCGCTATTGCACCTCGAAGAACTTGTCCTCCGGAGCCCCGCAGATGGGGCACTTCTCCGGGACCACCTCGTCGGCCACGTACCCGCAGACGCTGCAGACGTAATAGTCGGGGACCTTCTCCGCCACCAGGTGCTGCAGGGCTCCCTCGTAGAGCTTGATGTGGCGCTCCTCCACGTCCCGGGCGTAAGCGAACATGGTGGCTGCCGCCTTCTCGCCCTCCGCCTCGGCGTCGGCGATGAAGGAGTCGTAGCTCACTTGGGCTATCTTCTGTTCTGAGGCCAGGGCCTCCTCCAGGTTGGTCTCCGTATCCTTGATCTCCCGCAACAGGCGGAGGTTGTTGTAGGCGTGGATGCTCTCCGACTCGGCAACCGCCCGGAAGAGCCTGGCGATGGCCGGATAGTCTTCCTCCTCGGCTTTCCTGGCGAAGGCCTTGAGCCTCACTGCCGCCTTGGACTCTCCGGTGTAGGCGTCGTAGAGATGCTGTCTCGTCTTGTCTCCCATAAGTCCCCCTTTCCCCGATTCCTCTTCCTGGATTCCTTTCCTCGACTCCCGACCGCAGAGTGTATTCTAGCCCTCGTTCTTAAGGGGCGTTCAACCCTCCTTCTTGCGCACGAAGACGTGGTATTCCCCGTCCCTTTCCTCGATGCCCAGGAACTCGTGCCCGGTCTTGGCGCACCAGGCGGGCATGTCGCTCCTGATCCCCGGGTCATCGGCGACGATCTCCAGCACCTCGCCGTCCTTCAGCTCCCTTATCTCCTGGGAGGTCTTGACGATGGGCATGGGGCAGTAGAGCCCCACGCAGTCAACGGTCCTGTCCGCCTCCAACCCTCATCACCTCCTACCTCCGGTCGCGACTCACGGAGACGATACCCCGTGGCCCATGCCTCTGTCGGTTGACGGTATGGTGTCCGCACGATGTGAGCGACGTTCGTTCTCCTCTGTCCTTGTCTTTCCCTCGCGTCGCAGGTAGAGGAGCCCCAGCGTTATATCTCCGATCCCGGTCGCCTCTCCCTGCCCACCCCCTTCCCCGCGACCACCCCTCGAGCGGCGAGCGACTCTCAGATGAACAGGTTGATGGAGGAGTTGGAGGCCCTCTCAACGTAGGTGGCCGCCCCAGCGAAGTCCTCCACCTCGGGTATGAAATCGTCCTCCGTGAGACCCATGAGGGCCATGGAGGTGGTGCAGGCTATGAAGCGCACACCCAGGTCCCTGGCCATGGCGATCATCTCTTCCAGCGAGGGCATGCGGAACTGCCGCATCAGGCGCTTCATGGCCGCCCTGCCCCCTCCCATCATGTTCAGGCGGGAGAGGCGCAGGCGGCGCGTACCGCCGCGGTTCATAAGCCCCAGCATGCGCTGCAACGCCGTCTTTCTGCCCCCGCCCCCCCTTTCCCGGCGAACCACGTTAAGCCCCCAGAAGGTGAAGAACATGGTCACCTCCATGCCCATGGAGGCGGCGGTGGTGGCGATGTTGAAGGCCGCCAGGGCCCGGTCCAGTTCCCCGCTGAAGACCACTATGGTGGCGCTATCTCGCCTTTCCTGCGCCGAGTTTTCACCTTGCATTCCCATCCCCGACGACCTCCTCGTCCTGCCCCCAGCCGGCGTGGGCGGACCCGCGCCTTCGCCTGGAAAGCGGATTCCTTGCGGTCGCCCGCCGGCTTTCAAGCCTTCCTCTCGCTTATCCACATCCGGCGTTTTCCCGTCGGTCGCGGTTTTTTCCCTCACCCGGAGCCCGGGCCGCGACCCCGCTCGCCCCGCCTTCCTTCCCGGTCCGGGTGAGCGGGCACTTCTGTGCCTTGCGCCGCGAGCCTCTGTTTACGCCTTCATTCCCCGGACGGCAATGGCTGCCCGCAGTGGGGACATATCTCCGTCCCCTCCCGGGCGGCACCCCCGCAGGCGGAGCAGGTGACGATGACGATCTGGCATGGCTGACAGAAGGCGGGCATGTCCACCGCCGCCTCTATCTCCGACTCGCAGAAGGGGCACCGGCAGATCACCGTCCTCTCCTCTCCTCTCTCCTCCATCTCACTTTCCTTTCTTTTCCAGGTAATCCTCGATGGCCTTGTGCAGGGCGTCCGCGCCCAGGTTGGAACAGTGCATCTTGTTGGCGGGAAGGCCACCCAGCTCCTCGGCCACGTCGTTCCTGGTTATCTTCAGGGCCTCCTCGATGGTCTTTCCCTTGGCCATCTCGCTGACCATGCTGGACACGGCTATGGCTGCCCCGCACCCGAAGGTCTTGAACTTCACGTCTGAAAGCCGACCCTCGTCGTCCACCTTGATATAGAAGGTCATCATATCCCCGCACACGGGATTGCCCACCTCGCCCACGCCGTCGGCGTCCTCTATCTCGCCGACGTTGCGGGGGTTGGTGAAGTGATCCATGACCACGTCGCTGTACTGAGCCATGATCTCACCCCCTTTCCTTGAGGTATTTGGCGTAAAGCGGCGACATCTGCCGCAGTCGCTCCACGATGGGCGGGAAGACCTCCAGCACGTACTCCACATCCTCCATGGAGTTCTGGGGCCCGAAGCTGAAGAGGATGGACCCCTGCGCCTTCTCCGGCGGGATGTTCATGGCCGTGAGCACATGCGACCCCTTGAGGGCCCTGGAGGTGCAGGCCGAGCCGCTGGATACGGCCACACCCCGCTGGTCCAGGAAGAGGAGCATCCCCTCTCCCTCGATGAACTCCACCACGAAACTGGCGTTCCAGGGGAGCCTCTCCCGCGGGTGCCCGGTGAGCTGGACGTGCTCCACCCTGGAGGTCAGGCCGGCGATGAGGGCGTCGCGCAGGCCCGCCAGGTAGGCGCTCCTCTCCGCCATGCGCTCCCGGGCCAGTTCCGCGGCCTTTCCCATGCCCACGATGCCGGCGACGTTCTCCGTGCCCCCGCGTCGCCCTCCCTCCTGTACGCCTCCGTCGAGCAGCGGGATGAGGCGCACGCCCCTCTTCACCCACAGGGCACCCACGCCCTGGGGGCCGTAGAGGAGGTCGGAGGAGATGGAAAGGGCCTGCACGCCCAGCTCCTCCACGTCGATGGGTATGTGGGCCGCGGCGGCCACGGCGTCGGTGTGGAAAGGAATCTCCTTTTCCGCGGCCAGACGGGCCGCCTCGGCCACGGGCTGGATGGTCCCCACCTCCCCGTTGGCCAGCATCACCGAGACGAGGACGGTGTCCTCCCGGAGCAGGGCACGCAGCTCCTCGAGGTCGATGCGGCCGTATTCGTCCACCGGCACCAGGTCCAGCTCGTAGCCTTGCTTCTCCAAGGTCCGGGCAGCGTGCAGCACCGAGAAGTGCTCCACCGCGGAGACCACGATGTGTTTCCCCTTGCGCCGGGACCCTGCGACGATGCCCTTGACGGCCAGGTTGTTGGCCTCCGTGCCGTTGGAGGTGAAGATGACCTCCGCCGGGTCGGCCCCGATCAGGGCCGCCACCCTTTCCCTCGCCTCCTCCACCGCCTCCCGGGCGGCGTCCCCACGGCTGTGCAGGGAGCTGGGGTTGCCGAACCTCTCCCCCAGGAAGGGGAGCATGGACTCCCGTACCTCGGGAAGGAGGGGGGTGGCGGCGTAGTTGTCCAGGTAGACCTCTCTCATCCTCTCATCATCCCTCCTTACGAAGCGCGGTCCAGGTGCCGAGCGGTCTCCGCCCCTCGGCAGGGCCTCGGTGTATCGTTCCTCCCGTCCACGCGGGTTCGGTTCTCGGCTATCATCTTCTCTCCCGGACCATCATTTGAAAATCCCTTCTATTATTCCCGGTCGCACTCCCAGGTATGCGGCCACCTCCTCCGCCCGCGCGCCGCGCAGGCGGCAGGAATGTTCCCCGCAGACCTCGGCGCCGGCCTCGGACTCTTCGCTCTCTCCTCCCTCCCCGGCGGGGAGGAAAAGGGCCCGGTGATCCGGGGAGAGTGCGGTTGCGGCCAGAAG
>NZ_JACVJJ010000008.1:0-9400 GCF_015711935.1 Candidatus Solincola tengchongensis | reverse complement strand
CCCGTATGACTTTCCTTGCTCTATCTGCAATGCCGGTTTCCACCCGTGGAAAGCAGGGCTTCCCGGCAAGGGCCAACTAATTATAGTAAATGTATTTCCGGAGTTTCAAGGTGAATCGGCGGCCTTGCCTCACCCGCTGAAGCGGCCGTTTTGGGACTGTATTCCATGACTGACTGGTTTCCGGCAGAGCGGTACGCCGGAGAGATGGGAAATCCTTACATCGTCCGCTCTCTCTGCCTCGGCCGGCCTAGCGGATGGGGCTTCCCTTCAGCGTATTCCCGGTTCATCTAAAGCCCATATCCGGTGGAGTCGTGGGCCCAGGACATGCCCGGCCCGTACATGGCCCGCTCGCAGACCACGGGCTTCGAGGAGGTCACCTTGGTGGAGACGTCCGTGTTGTTCGGGACGAAGGCGTTGGCGAGGAAGGTGGTCCTCCGGCCCCCGGGGAGGTCCACCTCGGGGCCAGAGACCTCGCCCGATCCGGTCTGGAAGGTGAGCTTTACGTGGGCGGTCTCCGTCCCCGGGTTCTGGACCAGGACGTAGGTCTGCATGCCCCCGTAGGTGCATCCCTCGGCGAGGTACCATAGGGTGGCCGGCTGGGTTATCCCGATGGAGTCATGTGCCCAGGACATCCCGGGGCCGTACATGGCCCGCTCGCAGACCACGGGCTTCGTGGAGGTCACCTTGGTGGAGACGTCCGTGTTTCCAGGGACGAAGGCGTTGGCGAGGAAGGTGGTGCGCCTTCCTCCGGGGAGGTCCACCTCGGGGCCCTGTACCTCACCCGTCCCGGTCTGGAAGGTGAGCTTCACGTGGGCGGTCTCCGTCCCCGGGTTCTGGACCAGGACGTAGGTCTGCATGCCCCCGTAGGTGCATCCTTCGGCGAGGTACCAGATAGAGGCGTTTTCCCGGAAGAGGGCTATCTTACTGCGTGCTTGGACCCCTACGGTCTCAAAGGTCCCTACAGCGTAGAGAGAGGCGCCGGAAGCGGACAGGGCTAAGACCTCACCAGCATAAATATTGGGGTTGAAGGGGGTGACCTGGCCGGTTGCGGTGTTCACCGCCGCCAGCATATATCGAGACTGGCCTCCTATCTGGGTGAAAGCGCCGCCGACGTAAAGCAGGTCGCCCGAAAGGGCAAAAGCCCACACGATCCCGTTAGCGCCAGAGTTCCCCGGGTTGAAGGAGAGGACCTGGCCGGTCCCGGTGTTCACCGCCGCCAGGCGGTTGCGCGGCTGGCCGCCCACCAGGCTGAAAGCGCCCCCCAGATAGAGAACAGCGCCGGATAAGACCATGTCGTGCACCCTGCTGTTTGCACCTGTACCCCCCGGGTTGAAGGAGGTGACCTGGCCGCTCCCGGTGTTCACCGCCGCCAGGTGGTTGCGCGGCTGGCCGCCTACATGGGTGAAATCGCCCCCCAGATAGAGGGCGCTTTTGGAAAGCTCTAAGGAATAAACACTATCGTTGGCGCCAGGGTTGAAGGAGGTCACCTGCCCGCTCCCGGTGTTCACCGCCGCCAGGTGGTTGCGCGGCTGGCCGCCTACATGGGTGAAATCGCCCCCCAAGTAGAGGGTGCTACCGGATAGGGCCAGGGCTCTCACCCAACCATCGGCACCCGGGTTGAAGGAGGTCACCTTGCCGCTCCCGGTGTTCACCGCCGCCAGGTTCTTACGTGGTTGGCCCCCGAAATAGTCGAATTGGCCCCCTACATAGAGGGTATCACCGTCGATGGCCAGGTCATCGACCACGCCGTCGGAGCCCGGGTTGAAGTTGGTGGCCCTCCCTGTGAGGGCATCGATGGCCGCTATATTGTCTCGAGCGACGCCGCCCAATGACTGGAAGTACCCTCCCACATAGAGCTTGTCTCCGGAAAGGGCCAGGTCGAAGACCGACCTCGACGCATGGCACTGGAAGGGAAGGAGCTTGCTGTCCGTCACCCTCACGGCGGCCAGGCGGCGGCGCGGCTCTCCCGACGCCCAAATGAAATCTCCACCCATGTAAAGGGTGTTGCCGGAAAGCAACATCTTGTACACCGGGCCGTCCAACTCCGGGTTGAAGGAGCTTATGTTCCCCGCGGTGTCGAAGGAGGCGACGTAGTTCTGGTATCGCCCTCCTATGTGGGTGAAGTGACCCGCGACATAGACCGTGTTGCCGTCGCCGGAGAGGGCGATGTCCTCCACCGCATCATTGGAAGAAAGATTGAAAGTCTTAGCGGAACCCGAGTTGTCGAGGGCGGCTACGTATTCGTAATTCACGGCCCAGATGTGGGTAAAATACCCGCCCACGTAGATCGTATTCCCGTCGCCGGAGACCTCGATGTCCCTCACCGTATTATTGGGATTGGGATTGAAGGGAAGTACCCCTCCCGTCACGGTACGCACGGCACCCATGTTATTGCGCAGCTCCCCTCCCAGATGGGTGAAGTTGCCGCCCACGTACAGTTTAGGGTTGTAGGGGAATGAGGTGTCCAGGTCCAGGGCGTACACCGCGGCGCTTCCTCCCGTGACCCCGTAATCGAAATCGGTGACCGCCCCCGTGCCGATGTTAATCGCCGCCAGCGAACTGCGTGCCTGCCCGCCTATTTGGGAGAAGGTACCCCCTACGTAGAGGATTTCGCCGAGGAGGGCGAGGGAATATATTGGGCCGTTCACCTGGACGTCGAGGGGAGCCAGGCTGCCGTCGGCGTTTATGCGGGCCAGGTTATGTCTGGTCATCCCGCCCACCTCAAAGAAGGACCCCCCGATTATCCACCCTCCCGAGCCGTCAGGGACCACAGCGAACACTATCCCGTTCACCGGGGGGTAGGGCTTGATCGGAGTCCCGCTGGTGGCATTGACGGGTACCCCTCCTCCGGTTATCGGCCCCAGGTAGCGGAAAGCGCCTCCGAGGTAGGTCACGTCACCGGCGGGGAGAACCGTGAACACGGTATTGTCGGCCACCCAGGCCTCCTCCACCTGGGGAGGGTAGGAGATGGTGCCGGCAAGGCAGCGACCACCTCGGTGCCATGGATCGGGAAGGGGCAAAAATCCCCAGGCCCCGGCCGCCAGCAAGGCAGCCAGGAAGATGGATGTTGCGGCTTTCAGCCCGCCCTGTTTTCCCCTCTTTCCCCTGTTCCCGGAGACCAGGATGTCGCACTTCTGGCGGAGAACACTCAGACCGTCTTCTTTTCCCCTCTTTTCCCTGTCCCCCATGACATGCCCTCCTCGATCGCCTTCCCGCGAGCGGGCCGCCTTATGCGGAACTACTCTATACCTGAGGGTCCTTTCCCTCCGGGAACCAACTCCTCCGCTTTCCCGCCCCTCAAACATGGACACAAAAGCGCCTCGCATCCTTTTCCGCCCCTTTCTCCTCGGCTGTGGACTTTATCTTCGGACGTGAAGCGGCAAAGAGATGTGCGAACTATTGGAATCCGAGCGGAGGCTTCCTGAGGGGTGTCTTCAGTGGAACAAATAAGCTCTCGAGGGAAAGGACAGTTATTGGGCCACAAGACATTCAGGAGATCCACTCCTGGGTTCTCGATGCATCTCTCCCACCCCCCAAAACGGAAGCACGAAAAACATATCCAATTTATGGATAGTGGAAAAAAGGAACCGCAGGTCAAACCGCCGGGAGCCTGCGGTTGCGGTCTACAACAAGTAGGCACCTCATCCCGATAAAACCTCAACACGCCATCCTCTTGTATGCCGCAAGCGCCTTGCGGACGGCCTTGACCCAGGGGTCTCCCCTCCTCGCCCAAAGACGCACCGTGCGTTTTTCGAGCCAGGTCTCCGGGTCCTTCCTCACCTCCTTTTCGAGAGGGGCCACGTTCCGCCGCTCCTCCTTTTCGGAGAGCTTTCACTCTTGGGAGAGGAAGGAGAAGAGCTCCCCGTTCTCCCGCAGCACTATCACCTCACACATGCAGTCCGCTCCCCTGACGTTCCAGCTCATGCCGCGCTTTTTGGAGTCGTGAATTTCGCGTCCTTCCTGATCCGGGGTGCATATGGGATGGGACCGCGCGCCCATCATAAACCGAACGATGGCCTGGCCCCCTTTTCTTCCCCGTCACCCGTTCTGGACATGGTCATTTACCCATCCTGTTTCCTGACCTTTGTTTCTCAAGGCGCACATCCGATGGAGACGTGGGCCCAGGACATGCCGGGTCCGTACATGGCCCGCTCGCAGACCACGGGCTTCGTGGAGGTCACCTTGGTGGAGACGTCCGTGTTGTTCGGGACGAAGGCGTTGGCGAGGAAGGTGGTCCTCCGGCCTCCGGGGAGGTCAACCTCGGGGCCCGGGACCTGCCCGGATCCGGTCTGGAAGGTGAGCTTCACGTGGGCGGTCTCCGTCCCCGGGTTCTGGACCAGGACGTAGGTCTGCATGCCCTGAGCGGTGCAGCCCTCGGCGAGGTACCAGCCGTTCTCCGGGACGGTCACCCCGATGGAGTCGTGGGCCCAGGACATCCCGGGTCCGTACATGGCCCGCTCGCAGACCACGGGCTTCGTGGAGGTCACCTTGGTGGAGACGTCCGTGTTGTTCGGGACGAAGGCGTTGGCGAGGAAGGTGGTCCTCCGACCTCCGGGGAGGTCAACCTCGGGGCCCTGTACCTCACCCGTCCCGGTCTGGAAGGTGAGCTTCACGTGGGCGGTCTCCGTCCCCGGGTTCTGGACCAGGACGTAGGTCTGCATGCCCTGGGCCGTGCAGCCCTCGGCGAGGTACCAGATGGAGGAGGGGGGAGGGGCGATCTTTTTCCGGAAGCCCACAACCACATCGTGGTCATCGTGCACTTCAGGGATCACGTAGTCCATGCCTGAGGGGTCGGAGACGGGCATGGACCGGCCGTTGTCCACGATGGAGGAGATCCGGTAACCGGCCGCGGGAGTCACCTCTATGGTGGCGTCCTCCCAGTGGTTGACCTGCTGGGAGGCCGGGGACACGCTACCCTGGCCCGCGGCAACCTTGGCCTTGACATCGTACGTCCCCGGGAATTCCGCGAATCCCCTGCGGAGTTCACCGCCGATCTGACCGAACGACCCTCCCACGTAAAGGGTTGCTCCGTAAAAACCCAGTGCATAGACCCAACCTTCCGGGTCGGGATTGAAAGCGGTGACCTGGCCGTTGTCGACGTCCACCGCGGCCAGGCAACTGCGAGCTTCCCCCCCGACATGGTCGAAGTCGCCGCCAACATACAGCAGGTTCTCGTAAAGGGCCAGGGTACGCACAATATCGTCCGCTCCCGTTCCCTCGGGGTGGAAGGAGGTCACCTGGCCCGTGCCGGTATTTACCGCCGCCAGGCGGTTGCGGCCAACTCCCGCGATCTGGGTGAAGACACCTCCCAGATAAAGGAGGGAGCCGTGGGGTACGATGCTCAAGACACTGCCGTTAGCGCCCGTTCCCCCGGGGTTGAAGGGCGTCACTTGGCCCGTGGTGGTGTCTATGGCCGCCAGGCGGTTGCGGGGCTGTCCGCCGATCTGGGTGAAGGAACCCCCCACGTAGAGGGTGGTGCCGGAGAGGGCGAGTGACCTTACCTCATCGCTCGCGCCGGGGTTGAAGGATGTCACCTGACCGGTGGCCATGTCCACGGCCGCCAGGTAATCCCGGGCCTGCCCCCCTATATGGGTGAAGCCTCCGCCCACGTAGAGGACGGATTCCCCGCAGGCCATGCATTCGACGTCGTAGTCCGCCCCGACCCCACCGGGATTGAAGGGGGTTACCTGACCGTTGGCCGTGTTTATCGCCGCCAGGCGTTTTCGGGCCTGGCCCCCGACATGCAGGAAATCCCCTCCCACGTAGAGGTTGGAACCGGACCTGGCCAACACGTAAACTGCGCCGTCCACGCCCGGGTTGAAGGAGGTGGCCTTCCCGGTCCTGGTATCCACGGCGGCCAGGCTCTTGCGGGGTTCCCCGCCCAGGGAACGGAAACTGCCGCCCGCGTACAAGGTTGAGCCCGAGACGGCCAGGCTACATACAACGTCGCTTGCATGGAGTCGGAAATTCAGGACGGAACCCGTCGTCGCATTGACGGCGGCGAGGCGTAAGCGCTCCTCCCCTCCGACATGCCGGAAAATCCCTCCCATGAAGAGGGTGTTGCCGGAAAGGGTTATGGCAGACACTATATTGTCAACTACGGGGTTGAAGGAGGTGACGTTCCCTTGGGGGTCGCAAGCGGCGATACAATTGCGCGACTGTCCTCCGATGGAATGGAATTCCCCGCACATGTATATGACATTTCCATCAGCCGAGACAAAGATGTCATAGACATTAGCATCAGGGTTGGGTTTGAAGGCCTTCGCCGTGCCCGAGGTGTTGAGGGCGGCTACGTAGGTGCGAGCCGCCCCGCCGATGTTGGTGAAGTACCCGCCAACATAGATGGTGTTACCGTCGCCGGATACGGCGATGGCGTTTACCGGATAGTCAGGGCTGGGGTTGAAGGAGAGCACCCCCCCGAGCACGCTAACGGCGGCCAGGTTCTTGCGGGACTGCCCTCCTACCTGGGTGAAATTTCCACCCACGTAAAGAGTTGAGCCGAGGGGGTCAATGGTGACATATGCTGACAGGGCAAACACCTCGGCGCTTCCTCCCGCGACCTCCACATTGAAGCTGGTGACACCTCCCGTGTTGATGTTCACCGCCGCCAGCGAACTGCGTGCTTGCCCGCCTATTTGGGTGAATTTACCACCCACGTAAAGAGTGGAACCCACTCGGGCCAGGGCATACACGTCGCCGTTCACCCCCGGGTTGAAAGGAGCCAGGCTGCCGTCGGCATTGATGCGGGCCAGGCACGAGCGCTGTATTCCGCCCACCTCCGTGAAGCTCCCGCCGATGATCCATCCCCCCGAGCCATCGGAGATCACGGCGTATATATTGCCGTTCACCTGGGGATAGGACGACACCGGGGTTCCAGTTGATATGTTTATGGGCACCCCGGAACCGGTAACCGGCCCCAAATAGTTAAACGATCCCCCTAGGTAGGTGACGTCTCCTGCGGGAAGAACAGAACACACATGCCCATCGGTCGCCCAGGTCTCTTCCCGGGGAACCTGAGAGGTCGTCGCGGCAAGGCAACCCTCTCTTATGCCTGGCAATCCGGGGAGATGCAAGATGCCCCAGGTCCCGGCCACGAGAATGGCGGCCAGAGAAAGGCGCGCCGCAATACTCAATCCTCCCCAATCCACTGTCTTTCTGCCATTCAACATGGCCCTCCCCCCTCTTTCCATTTTGAAATAATTTCCAAGTCTGGACCGGGCATTCGCTCCTCCTTGAGAGTCCAGGACGGATGGCGATGATAAGCATGGGGAATACATCACTTTCTTCATGTGTTCTCTGGTGGAGGATGGATAAGAATCTTTAAGGGTCGCCTTACGGTCGGCTCTTATTTGAAAGTCAGCGGTTAGAACATGCGTTTTAAATTCGAAGATGTTACCCGTTTTTCCGGCGATTTAGGATTCCCATCCCACAGCCCATAGCTCCCGTATGATTTCCACCCCCTCTTCAAGGAAGAAAGAACTCATACAATCAGAAATTACCATAAAAAATGGGGGAGGGCAAACGTCCTCCCCCTTAGGGAAAAGTCAAAACATCAAGGGCTGAGGCCCATGACCACGTGGCCCCCCGTCCAGGCCCCCGCGTAGTTGAAGTACATGGGGCGCTCGCAGACGATGGGGAGGTCCGAGGTGACCTTGATGGAGACGTCCTTGTTCTCCCCGACGGCGGCCTTCACGTTCACCGTGGCCCGGGAGGTCTTGCCTATGGGGAGGTCCTGCTCCTTGGTGGAGCCGTCTGAGAACATGTAGGTGATGTGGGCCGTGGTTTGCTCCTCGTTGGGGTTCATGAGGCAGAGGTACTCCTCGAAGGTGTCCTTTCCGGTGTAGCCCTCGGCGAAGTAGAAGGTGGTCTGGGGGGACACCTCCTCCTCGAAGACGGTCATCAGGGTCCTGTTTGCGGTGGCCGTGAACTGGTAGGGGTTGGCGGTGGAGACCGGGTTCCCTCCCTCCGTCCAGCGGAGGAAGTGGTAGCCCGCGGCGGGGACGGCGGTGAGGGTCACCTGGGAGCCGTGGGCGTAGGTGCCCGACCCGGTGACCGTCCCCGAGCCCTGCGGGGATACGTAGCAGGTGACGGCGTAGGTGTTGAGCTCGAAGGCCACCTCCACCAGATGGTTCTCGGCGACATTCTTAAGGGTGTAGGTCGTGCCCGAGGGATCGGCGACCGTCACCGGGTTCCCGTTGTCGGTTATCCCGGCGATGTGCCAGCCCGGATCCGGGGTTATAAACACATCCGCGTCCCCGCCCTTTTCGACCACCTGCGTTTCCGGTGACACCGTCCCCTGACCCCCGACCACCATGGCCCGGACGAAATAACGGTCGCAGCGGAAATGATCGAAGTCCGCCTGGAAGGGATAGTCTTCTCCCTTGTTTACAACATGAAGGCCAACCTGAACGGGCTCGTCAACCGACATAGAGCGTGTCGCCAACAGGGTCCAGTTGACGCCGTCAGGGCTGCAGTAAGCTGAGAAGGCTTCGCCGACCCTCGAAAGCCTCACATAGGCCTCCGTGCTCGTCGAGCCGACGGAGGCGTACGGCGTCTCCACGCCACCGACAACGCCCCAGAATGATATGACCTGGTCGTTGTACCACATGCCCCTCTCCAGGCGCAGGAAGTTGTCCTGGTCCTTCCAGGCCAGGATTCCCGCGCCGCAGGCGTCGTGCTGGGGGTCAACCAGGACCCTGGTCTCAACGGTGAAGTCCTGGTATATGGGCTGGAGCAACCGTGGAGCGTTGAGATTGTTCGCGGGGTGCAGGTCGTGATAGTTCCCGGGAACGGAGATTCGCAGATATCCTGGGCTGCCGGCGAGGTCGTAGGCACAATCGCTCAGGGGGTCCATCCATATCCATCTTGGATTGAGCGCACTCTCGTCGAACTCGTCGCTCAAAGGCCTCTGGTAGATGGTAAATCCTCCCTCAAGCACGCCTTCCTGGCCGTCCGGATTGACCACTACCACATCCCATTGCCCGACGGGAGCCCCGTTCAGGTCTAGGTCGCAGGTGATAGTCGTGGCGTCCAAGACGTCTACGTTGGTGGCTTCGATATCGTCCTCTCCCGTCTTGCGCAGCCGGACCGCGGCGCCTTCCTTGAACCCCGTTCCGACGACGGTTACCGCAACGCTGGCCTCGTTGATCCCGAGCGATGGGTCAACGGAGGTCACCGTGGGGGGCACTGGGGTGTCGAACCTGGCCAGAAAGGAGCAGGCCACTCCGCCCACGCTATCGAAGTCTCCGCCCACGTAGAGGGTGGAGCCCATACAGGCCAAGGAATGGGCGTAACCGTGGATAACTGGGTCCCAGGAGGTGGCGCTTCCCGTGGCGGTGTCCAGGGCGGCCAGGAAGTAGCGATCCGCTCCTCCTGTTTCGGTGAACTCACCGCCGGAGAT
>NZ_JACVJJ010000007.1:0-8453 GCF_015711935.1 Candidatus Solincola tengchongensis | reverse complement strand
CATTTCCCTTGAGACATGTTTATCGAGTTTAGCCATAGCCTTCCTCCTTGTTTGGTTGCTCTCCTTACAAGAGGAAGGCTATCTATTGCCTTTCTAAGAGTCCAGACACAAATCTTTATACGCTACCAAATGTGTTGGTGAGATCGGAAAAGGGGATCGAGAAGTTGGTGGGGCGGCCTGGACCACTAGATCACCCAAAAACTAGATCACCCAAAACATTCGTCGAATAACGGCATTTATATGAAGCATCGACTGTAGCGCTTCGCGTGCCGCCATCGCCGTTAACCCCCGGGAAGGAGGTGAGTTAGGCTATACTTTGATTCTTTCATTACTTACAGAGCGGCATGTTCGGGAAGCATCGACCGCACCTCTACGCCGTTCCACCATCGCAGCCAACCCCCAGGAAGGAGGTGAAATGAGACCGTACTTTGACTCTTGCATCATTTGATGCGCGGAGACGATCCTCTCGAAGGACGGGAGAGATGGATAACCATGGAGGGAAGACATGAGCAGTACAAGAACAAAGGAATGCGGCTGGAGACGGGTCGCACGTTGTAGTGCGATGATCGCCCTCCTCGCCCTGGCCTTCTCCTTAATGCCCTTGGGAGCTCCCGGCACGGCCCAGGCGCAACCCACCGTGACCTCGCTCAAGATCACCCCTTCCAGTTGGGAGGGCTGGGCCATCTACGATATCGTGGAGTTCAAGGTGGAGCCGGTGTGGAGCGACGGTGTCCCAGACCCCGACTGCACACGCGCCGGGTCCCCGCCCGTATGGACCACGACCTACGGCTGGTTCGAGAAGGAGAAGACCGGCCTGGACGCCTTTACCATGGCAGTGCCAGGCTCTAGCATCTCCCAGGACCCCAACAAACTGAAATACAGCAGCCTGACCGGCCCCAAGGTGATCTGGAGCACCAATCTTGCCGGGGATATGATAGCGGGAGGTTACGGCGAGGGGCAGGTGAATGTGAGCTACGGAGGCAAGACGGCCAGCGCCAACGTCAAGGCCAAGGAGCCGGACGCCAACCTTATCCCCCCGGGATACATCGGCGCCTACGAGGTGCTCTCGGCCAAGGTGAAAGATAACTCTGAGTACGGTGTTAATATGTTCAACGGGATGTTCTGGGGTTCATGGACCCTGGACTGGAGCTACCGCACCGAGACCTACTACAACAACCAGACCAACAAGGTAACCGCGCTCTCTCAAGACCTTGAAAACTATATCCGCAGGTGGCTGCGGGGGGAGGTGCCGGCCAAACTTCCCGATAACCTGCTTCCTCCGGACACGGTCTGCAACAACACCTTCAACCCGGACTGGGTGCTCTGCCGGCCCGAGGAGGTGAGGCCGGAGGATGTATGGCTGGTAAGGCCGGCCACTTACTCCCCGAACCCTAATTTCCAGGAACTCTACCGGGAGGCCCCCGATCCCAACTGCACCTATATTCTCATTCCGGCCTTCTTCGCCCCCTTCGGGTCGCGGCTGGTCATGGAGGGGGACTTCCCGCACTGCCGCTTCTTCGACGTGCAGGTCTCCCCTCCTTACGATCCCCGCTTTCCCGTATGGACGGGGGGGCAGGGGAACATGGATGTGCCCATGGTGGACGCGGACATCAACCCCGACCCCGGACACGTCAATCCCTTCCGGGTGGGAGCCAACCGCAACGCCACCAACCGGCACTACCACCTTTACTTCAACCTGGAGAAGGGGAACCCGCGTGATCTGAACGAGGCCATCGCCCCTGGCTCGATGACCCCAGGGAATTGGCGCAACTCGCAGAACAACACCCGTGTAGCCGGACCCTTCGAGGACATGGGGGCCGGCGGCAAGGGGGCCATCGGACCCGGCTACCTATGGCTTCGCTATTACGTCCCCGACGCCGGCAAAGGCCCTCTGGCGGGCGTGGCTCTCCCGAAGGTGTGGTTGGAGCTCTCCACGGGCGAGAAGTTCTGGATCAAGCACGACATGCGCGTGGTCAGGCGCCGCACCAATTTCCCCACCCCCGGGGTCTCAACCCCGGCCAGGAATCCGGAGTGGGCCTGGAACTCCAGCTTCGGCTGGGCCAAGGTCTTCGGCGGCTGGCTTATGTATGCCGAGGCTATCGGGAAAGAGATATGCGACAACCCGGAGAACTGGCTGCTCGAGCTCTGGATGGGAGGCGAATGGGGAGTCAAAAGCAGGATTCGCGATTTAGACAAGTGTTACAGCGGGCGGGGTGCCGACATGCCGCCGCCCGGATGCTACGAACCCTATTTCACCTTATGTGTATACAATAACTTCTTAACCAGGGTCATGCAGATGGGGAGCGACAAGGTCCTTGTCATCACCGGGAAAATGCCTAATATCCCCAAGACCAGGAGCGGCCAAGCGACCACGCAGGGCGGGCAGGCGCGCTATCTTTCCTTCACGGTCTACGGAGAAGCGCCGGATGACGCCTACGAAGTGGGGGTAATGTACGCCAATGTCTGCGACGAGGACATCGTGCTCAAGAACGGATGGTACACCATCGTCTTCTCGACCGCGGCCAACCGGCCCGCCAACGCCACGGCGGCTAACGGAGTCACCTGGGTGAATTACGGCACCAGTCTCTCCGACGCCAGCATCTTCCTGCGCTGGCAGAGCGTGGTTCCCGAATGGGACCTCCCCACATACGATCCCGACGAGAACAACCTCCCCTGGTGGAATACGGCCTGGTCCGCGGCCTTCTACGACAAGAACCAAATAGGCAATAACTGGGCGGGCAAGATGGGAGACTACCATCCCGTACTGCATTACATGACCAAATCGCAGTTCGAGGCCTATGGCTCGAACATCAACCCCCAGACCATGGGGTACACCTCGGGCTGGTAGCCACTAGCCCGCTCCAAGCAAAGAAGGGGGTCAGGCCACTGACCCCCTTCAGCTTTACCAGTTTTCCTAGAATTGAAATGGCTCAGAGGCCGGGGTTCCCGGGAAAAACGGCTATCTGCCTCGATAGTGCCCATAAATACTGTAAAAGGACACGACAATCGTTCCTTGACCACGAAAGCCACCGCTCTCTCGCCACATCCAGGGCGCGGCTTGGCAGCGCTGCCAGCGCCACTTCACGCGCAACCTCCTCTCCCTGGCCCCCAAAGGGCAGAAGCTGGACCTGCATCAGGAGCTGCGGGCCGTCTTTGATGCCCCCGATCTCTCCGTGGCAAGCCGTTTCCTGGCTGAGACGGTTGCGAAGTGTGAGAGGATACGGCCGGAGGTGGCGGAGAGGTTGGAGCAGGCTCAAGACGACATGCTCTCTGCCCCCATTTCCTCGCAAAGCCATATGCGGAGGGTTAGGACCACCAACTGCTTGGAGAGGCTGAACCAGGAGATCCGGTGCAGGACCCGGGTGGTGAGGATCTTCACCGACCGGGAAGCGGCCCTCAGGCTCATAACCGCCCTCTGTGTTGAGCAGTGGGAGGAATGGGAGACTGGAAGGGCGTTACCTCGGTATGCACCTGCTGGTTGGAGGAGACGGTGGAAAAGGGGCCGGAACGGACTCGCGTCGCCTATTTGCCGTAAAGCCTGTTCGACACAGTCGACACGGATTCGCCTCGAGGGAGCGAGAACAGGTACCCCTGGCGGAGCCTTGTCCTTTATTCCTCGAGTTGCTATACCGTAGAGGAGATCAACGTTCCTTAACCCACTCCGTGATATTGGAGCTCTTCATCTTGGAGAGCGGAATTTTACATAGGATCGTGGGTTTCACCCTCAGTAATCGAAATATACGTAGGCGCATCAAACATAATTGATAACTGCCATGGCGTTACCTATTTTTCGATCACCGAGATCTCGCCAACCTAAAAGCTGTGCGTTTGCAAGTTAAACTTCTGCACAGTTCCAGTTGCTGTTAAACTATGGTCGGAGCAAAAATATGCGATATCGCTAACTTTCAAGCGGCATGACCTTTCAATGTATTTAATATGTCGGCATCAGCTCAGATTCAGTTTATTATATGCCCGAGTGGCAGCGTTGTTAGAAATGAGAAGTCCACCCTGGGTCAAGATAATACCTACAACAGCATTTATTAACGCGCGCACAGGTTCGTCGAACACAAGCCATATTATGAGATTGGCAACTATTATTGCTGTCACCGTGGCAAGGCGGGTAGAAAAGCTGCGAAGGGCCTTTTCACGTTCGTAACGCTTTTTCAACACCTCCGTGATCTCCATTAGCTGCCTTTCCAGTTCTTGCCCAGAATCTGCAGGGTTGACCTTAAGGATGTCCAGGTTTTTCAATGGATCACGGCTAATGTTTAAAAGGGTCAGCCCGCTGAGCTCGCTGAAGTCATTCAGGTAGCGTAGTGGAGAAAACCATTGCATAATAAAACCCAGCGATATAAGGATCAGTAGAACAAGAGCGTTCCCCTTGGCCCCACGCTCTTTCGCCGTAGCTGCCAGGATTGCAAATATCGCTATGGCTGCTAATCCTCCGACCAGGTTAACGAAAACGGACTGCTTGTACTGGGTAATCGCTTTTCTCAACGCACCTTGGATAAAAAGGAAACGATCCTTAGAACTCATATCACTTTTCTGGTTCCCCATGCTCTGCCTCCTTCGCTGTTACTGAGCTCGTCCAGGAAATGCGCCTATAGCTTGCTGCCGGAGGAGGATGCTTTCGTCTCACTTTTGCCTTTGCGGCGCGCGACGAAAAGGCCCACAAGCATGACGATTAAACCCACTATGAGAATAATCAGCGGAATCCATAGTTTAACAAAGGTGATCGCCTTCTTTCCTTTTATGGCATCTGCCACACTACTTTTCACAGACTCCTCGGTCTGGCTGAATTCGTATTCCATAACCCGCACACCAGACATCTTTTCCGGAGATAGGCCTGCAGAAGCCAGGCGCTGTAATACAGGACCCAGTACGGGATCCTGCAGGTACTTGGCGAAGATAGCAAAGATACCAGTCAACGCATCCTGATCTACCTTGACCGTTGTACTTTCCCAATCTCTGTCGCAGTCCACTATCAACCCGGTCGTAGGCTCAACGGAGTAGGAAACATCGCAACTCCAGTAATACTTGATTGGCACACCCTTGGCCAAGGCTTGGTCGAGTGCCTGCTTGTCTTCCGGGCTCATTCGTTGCTGTGCCAAAGCCAGCAATTCGCGGGCATCAATCCCCATTGCGGTCAATATACCCTCGAGCTGTTGACCACTTATGGACGCGGGAAGGCCTAGGAATTCTATGTATTCCTTAAGCACTTCCCTTTCCTCGAAGCCGCCAGCGAAATTGAAAACGGTAAGGCCATCTCTTTTGTCTTCGCCGACGAAGTTCATGCTCATAGGCGCTCCGATTTCCTCTTTCCAGACGTCGTACGAGGTTTTCTTTGTGCCAAACGGGAAAACATAAGAGAGATAGCCGGAACGGTCTACCAAAAACCCTTCGCGAATGATATAAGCACGGCTATCAGACTGGTTTACAGCCGTTGAACGGTCCAACACTATGGTGAAGGTAATTTCGGGCAATGCTATGTCGCCGATGGAACTCTCTACCGAGCCTGAGATAACCGCGGTATCGGCGTCATACTCTTCGTCTTCTGAATGAAGGTTCACTTTGATCTTGGCGGGAAGCACTAAGGCCTGACCTTCTGGCAAGAGCTCGTAAGTAAGGGGGTTTACATACCATGTGTATTTGCCCTCGTTATAGATAGTGGTGTTCACGCCTTTTGGGATTTTAACCAGCAGGCCCGGCGCGAAGGCCCACCATAAGATCGCTAATAAAACCAACAGCAAACCTAGCACCAATACGACCCATCCTCCAGCCGATCTTTTCATTTTTCCTCCGATCAACTGATATAACGGCCCTACCCCTCCGTAACCTATGTCGAAGATCTACTGTGTGTCAATACTATATCTATGTCCAAATCTACAAGCAAGTGTGTGTGCTGGTTCACTACATCGTGGACACCTCATCCCTATCCTTGCACTCCTCCATCCAGGCGTTCAGAAACTCCATAGGGGTGAGATAACCCCGGCTCTGGTGGGGCCTCACGTGGTTGTATATGAAGTTCCATTCGTCCAGTATCCGGTTGAGCTCCGCCACCGTGTAGCCCTCCCGGAAGGCCCAGAGCTCGTACTTCGTGGTCTGGATCTTCCTCTCGGAGGAGGCGTTATCCTTGGGGCAGTAAGGCCGGGAGAAGTAATGGGCGATGAGCTCCTCGGTAGCCCGGTCGAAGTGGCGGAGGAACTCGCTCCCACCCTCCGTCTGCAGGGCCAGGATGGAGAAGGGCATGTACTCCTTGAGCTCGGAGAGGAACCTCTCGGCGCAGGCCGAGCTAGGAGAGGATAAGACCCGCGAGAAGGAGAGGCGGGAGAAGCAGCATGTGGCCGTGAACTGGTAGTATTTCCTGCCCCCGTAGCACAGGTGCTTGGTGTCCATTTGGAGGAGGCACCCCGGGAAGGCCCTCTTCATCCCGGGCTCGGAGCGCAGGCGCTTCTTCTTCCTCCACTGCGCCCTGCTCTTCCTTCGGGACACCCTTTCTTCGTAGAGGCCCTTTCTCTTCCTGATCCTCCCCACCGTGGAGGAGGAGAGCGAGATGCCGTAGTCCCTTTCCAGGATGACGGCGATCTTGTGCTTGGACCAGGCGGGGTGCTCTCTCCTTAGGTCGTATACGAGCTCCACCGTCTGCCAGGGGGATGGAGCTGACCCGCTTTCGTTGACACCCTGGACTGAGGGATAATGGGCCCCTGGAGAAAGGGGTGAGCATGGCACAGGGAAAACCCTGCCCACCGGAGCTCCGGGCCGAGGCGGTGAAGCTCTAGCGCATGGGCGGAGGGACCCTGGCCCAGACGGCACGGGAGATGGGGTCTCAGACTGGACCCTCGCCCGCTTCCTGCGCCAGGCGGACACCTGCGAGGGCAAGGCGGAAGGCCTGACCACAGAGGAGCGGGAGGGGCTCAGGAGCCTGCGCCGGGAGCGCAGGATCCTCGAGGAGGAGAGAGAGATCCTCCGAAAGGCGGCGCTTTCCCTCGCCCGGGAGAGGGGAGAGCGGCGATGAAATTTTCCCTGATCGGCGAAGAGAAGACGCACCATGCGGTCTCCCGCACATCCGGCGTGCTGGGTTCCTCGCGCGCCGGCTGCCACGCATCGAGGAACAGAGGCCCATCGAGGAGGAGATCCGAGGACGAGGAGCTCGAGAACCTCATGGCGGAGATCCACAGGCCCTCCTTTCCCGCCTACGGGGCTCCCCGCATCCAAAAGGAGCTCGCCCAGGCCCGCGGCATCCACGTGGGGAGGAAGAGGGTGGCCCGCCTGATGAGGGAAATGGGTGCAGAGGGCATATCCAGGAGGAAAGAGAGAAGGGGGGCAAGGACAAGGCGGAGACGCCGGCCTTCCCCGACCTGGTGAGGCGGTACCTTTCCGCCACCCGAGCGGACGAGCCCTTCCTGGGAGGCATCACCTGCATCCCCACCCGGGAGGGCTGGCTCCACCTGGCGGCCATCGTCGACGCCTGCGCGCGCAGGTGCTGCGGCTGGTCCATGAGGAACGACCTCTCCTGTGATCTGGTCATAGACGCTTCGGGTATGGCAGCCGCCCTGCGGAGGCCCAAAGAAGGGGTCATCCACCACTCGGACCGGGGTAGCCAGTAGGGCCCCCTTTCCTTCGGCAAAACGCTCCGGGAGTGGGGGTCATCCCCTCCATGGGGAGCAAGGGCGACCCTTACGAGCACGCCTGCGCGGAGGGCTTCTTTCCCACCCTGAAGACGGAGCTCATCCACGGGACTCGTTTCAATACCCGGGACGAGGCCAGGCTCTCTATCTTCCGCTATATCGAGGGCTTCTACGATCCGCGAAGGAGGCTTCGGCCCTTGGCTACAAGAGCCCTGAGGAGTATGAGAGGATGTTTCGGTCATCTTTGGAGGTGAGGGCGGAAGATCCCGTCCTTACAAGGTGAGGTGTCAACAGAAACGGGGCAAGTCCATGGTGCTGTATCGTTTCAGTAGGCGCTTTCCGGGTTGAAAAGAGTCGAGAGACCACCCTATCATCCTGACAAACCAAGCCGAGTTGGCAGGAAGAAAGGGGTGATCTCTCTTGCTGAACGAAATCATACTACGTCTTGCGGAGGAAGCGAAGGGTATAGAGGAGATAGAGGAAAGGGTGGCCGAGTTGGTCTTTGAGTTGGGCCGGGCCATGCTCAAGGCCTTCTTTGAACATCTGGACCAGGAGCTCATGAGGAGGAGAGAAAAGGGCTTGCGCAACATCGGCATGCGAGAAAGAGCGGTCCTCACCCGCTTCGGAATGATCAAGGTGAGGAGGCGATACTACCGGGACCGCGAGGGCAAGCACCGCTTCCTCCTGGACGAGGCCCTGGGCTTTGAGAAGGGCTCGCTCGCCGCCACCCCGGCCGTCGAGCAAGAGGCTCTGGAGATGTGCTCGGAGACCTCCTTCCGGCGGGCGGGAAAGCACCTCTCCTTCTTCCTCTCCGAGGAAGTGGAC
>NZ_JACVJJ010000006.1:0-7855 GCF_015711935.1 Candidatus Solincola tengchongensis | reverse complement strand
GGTCCTCTTCGCCCTCCAGGCATCCGCCGAGCCCGCACCGGTGGAGCTCTCGCCGGGAGGGAGCCTGCCCCCGCCCCAAGGGGTTTCCGTGCTCCACCGTCCGGAGGACCGGGGTAGGCGCGTGGCCCTGACCTGGAGTCCGGTGGCCGGAGCCTTCGGTTACCGAGTCTACCGCTCCGAGTCGGCCGAGGGGGAGATGGCCCCGGTGGGCGGCAGGGCGGCCGATTCCATGTTGGATTACCCGGTATTCCTCGACGACGGCGCGGTTCCCGGAAAGAGCTATTACTACGCCGTGGCCACCGTGGACGAGGACCTGCGCGAGGGCCCGCTTTCGCCGAGGGTTTTGGCTCTTGTTGAGCCGGTGGCGGCGGCGGCGGGAGGCCCGAAACGCATGGTCTGTTCCCTAAGCGACCAGCGCATCTACTTTTACGAGGGGGATCAACTGGTAAACGTGGTGCGCTGTTCCACGGGCCTGAACAACGCGACCCCCACGGGCAATTTCCGCATCCTGGCCCATTACCGCGTGCACAGCGGGCTGGGCGGCGCGGTGTGCGACTACTGGATGTCCTTCACATCAAGCCACGGCGTACACGCCTGGCCCCGAGGTTCGTCCCGCTATGAAACCGGGCTGGGAGCACCGGCCTCCCACGGGTGCGTGCGCCTGCATCCCCTGGAGGCCTACTGGCCCTATTACTGGGCGCCGGACGGTACCCCTTTGACCATCACTTACGCTTCCCTGGCCAGGAGGGTGGTGACGGGATGCCACGACACGGGCGGGGCCGAGGCGCCCGGGAGCGAGTGGTACTTCGCCGAGGGATGTACGGACTTCGGTTTCGACACCTTCCTCTTGCTCTCCAACCCAGGAGACGAAGGGATAAGGGTTAAGATCCACTTTTACCGCGACGACGGGGTCACGGTCACGGAGGAGAGATATCTCCTACCTCATTCCCGCCTGACCCTCCCCGTGGACCAGCTTCCCGGCCTGGAAGCCGCCTCCTTCGCCATCTACGTGGAGGCCGGAGGGCCGGTGGTGGCGGAGCGCGCCATGTACTTCACCATGGGCAGCCGCGACGACGGCACGGTGACCGTGGGGGCGAGGGCACTCTCCAGGCAATGGTATTTCGCCGAGGGGTTCACCGCCGACTCGTTCGACACCTTCCTCCTGCTTTCCAATCCCGGAGAGGACGCGACCACGGCGCGGGTGTATTTCTACCTCGAGGGAGGAGGTGAGGCGAGGTATGATTTCCTGTTGCCTCCCCATTCCCGGCAAACGGTATCCGTGGACTCCCTCCCCGCCGTGGCCTCCGCTTCCTTCTCCACCCGCGTGGATTCCGACCTCCCCATCGTGGCCGAGCGGGCCATGTACTTCAACCTGGGCTACATAGGAGGCGGGCACGTCTCCCTCGGCGCTCCCGAGCTCTCCACCGGCTGGTATTTCGCCGAGGGATGCACGCGGAACTTCTTCTCCACCTTCCTCCTCCTCGGGAACCCGACGGGCGAGGACACCGTCGTGCACGTGGATTACCAGCTGCCGGAAGGTGACCTGCGCTATGACTACCTGGTGAGGGCCGGATCCCGGGTCACCTTGGACGTCGGCTCCCAGGGGGGGCTTTCCGGGCAGGACGTGGCCGTAGCCGTGGAATCCGACCACCCCATAGTTGCCGAACGGGCCGTGTATTACAACCTGGACAGCCACCGTGGCGGCCACGCCGCCGTGGGGCTACGGTCCGGTTCCAATAACTGGTATTTCGCGGAAGGGTACACCGACGGGGCTTTCGATACCTATCTCCTCCTCTCCAACCCCGGGTCCTCGCCGGCCTTCGTGAACGTAGTGTTCCTGCGCGAGGACGGTTCCACCTTCGGCGCCGGCTACCTGGTGCAGCCGCGGCGCCGGGTCACCGTGCACGTGGACGACCTCCCGGGCATGGAGAGGACATCTTTCTCCATGAACGTCCACGCCGATCAGCAAGTGGTGGCGGAGCGGGCCATGTATTTCGTTATGCCCAGGGGATACTGAGGCCGCCCCGAGTCAGGGCCAGCGCGGGCGCGGACGAGGGAGGGTGCGTTCCTTCCAGATGGAGGCCCCCAGCAGGCTCTTCGCCAGCGAAGTGATGGCGGCCGCCGTTCCTAGGGCGACGACGGCGGGGTAAAGGAAAATCGCCGCTCTTCCGAGGACCAGGCGCCGCGCTGCCAGGCTCCACAGCAGGAGGGACAGCGAAACCTCGATGCCGGCGAGGAGCAGGGCGGATTCCGATCTGACCCACCGCAGGGACCCCCCGGCCAGCACCAGTGGCGGTTCAAGAAACACCACGGCCAGCCATGTCCAGACGAATACGAAGAGGATAACCCGGCATCCGAAGGCGGGGAAAAGACTCTTGGTCAGGCCGTGGAAAGCCGAGGAGAGGCCGCGATACATGCGGCAAACCAAAAGGTCACCGCCGTCGAGGAACTCCAGATTAAGCCCCTCCGATTTTATCCTGCGTGCGAGAGCGAAATCATCCGCTATCTCTGCCCTTATGGCCCTGTGGCCACCGGCGCGGTAATAGGCACTGCGGCGAAAGAGCATGAACTGACCCACGGCTGCGGACAGGAAAGGGGCTTTCAGGCGGTGGGCCAGAAAAAGAGGGAAAAAACAGAGAACGCTCCAGCCGAGAATGGGGACGGCCATCTTCTCTCCGGGGGTGAGCATCTCTTGACGTGGAAGGGCCGTCAAGAGGTCGGCCCCGCTTTCCTGCAGAGCGGCTACCGCGCGGCATAGGGATTCCGGGTGGTGGAAGGTGTCCGCGTCCGTGAAGAGCAGCAGCTCGCCACCGGCCTGGAGTGAGAGCTGGTGGCAGGCCCAGTTTTTCCCGGTCCATCCCGGAGGCGGCTCACTCCCTCGTATAACCCTCAAACGAGGGTCACGGGAGGAGAGATGGCTGAGGATTTCCCAGGTCCGGTCCCGGGACCCGTCGTCCAGGACCACGACCTCGAAACATGGATAGTCCTGTGCCAGCACGGATTCCAGGCAGCGGACGATGTTCTCCTCCTCGTTCCGCGCCGGTATCAGTATGGATACGAGCGGAAAATCGCGCGGTGCGCCGAATCCGCTCATCCTCCTGAAGGTGCACAGGTTGGCCAGGCAGATGCACAGGACCGCCAGCAGAAAGAAGATAATACCGTACTGGTGCTGTGCCCAGATTCCCGTCAACCCTCACCTCCGAGCGCCTCACGGCCACCGCGGCGCAGGTAAGGCCTCAGGCGTGGCGGGCCGGACAGCTCTTCGCGGTGCTTCCAGAAGATGACGGCTGTGTTGAGAGCCCAAACCGCCAAAAGTGGCCCCTCGACCCTTCGTAATAGTAGGTAAACCAGAAAAGGACCAAAGCCCAGGAGGGCGGACCAGGAGTCGCCGGAGAGAAAGGCGGTGAACATCGCCAGGGACAGGCCCAGGGCCAGGGGCCCCTCGAACATCAGCAGCCCGGTCCAGACGCCGAAGGAGATGGCGATGGATTTACCTCCCCGGAATCCGAGGAAGGGGGAGAACGCGCTGCCGAGGAGAGGGGCAACGGCAACGGGAAAGACCGCCCAGCCTTCTATTCCCAGGAAGAAATGGGCCAGGCCGACGGGAAGCGCGCCTTTCAGGTAATCAAGCACGCCGGCGGCAAGGCCGCAGCGCGGACCGCACGCCCTCCAGGCGTTTACGGCACCCGGGTTGCCGTCACCGTATTCCCGCACGTCAACGCCCCGCCGCCACCTCGCGAGGAGAACGGAAAAGGGAATGGACCCCAGGATAAAACCGAGGAGCGCTAGGACGGCCCACGTCATCTCCATGCTGCTCCAAGCCGAAAGAAATACTCTTTCGTCCAACTTCGGCACTCCCGCTCCCCGTTCCGATCCTGCTATCCGATAATTATTTTTCCCTCAAGGACGGGAATGAACCCGGATGGACGGCCGCCGTCCCCGCCCTCCCGTCGGTAGGGGGGTGGTTGGACCATCGAGTTCGGAGGGATTACGGGTTTGCGGAAGGGGAAGCGCCACGGCTTGGGGTCTTCTCGCCGAAGTAGGAATCCACCCTTTTCAGGTAGGATTCCATGTCGAACTTGCGGAGGAGGCCCCGTTGGCTCATCCAGCGGACCTTCCCGGTGACCTCGCGCTCGGCGAAGGGGCGGTCGTGCTTGCCGAGACACCAAAGGATACCCGCATAGCCGTTGGGGTCCCTCCCGTCCAGCTCGTACTTGTCGTTCAGGCGGATCATGACCCGTAGGGCCTCCTGAGGGGTGGGTGTCCATTCCAGTATCTTCTTCCCCCAGTACATGCGCATGTAGTTGTGCATCCTCCCCGTGGCCAGCATCTCCCGCTGGGCGGCGTTCCAGAAAGGGTCATGGGTGCGGGCCCTCTCCAGTTCCTCAAATTCGTACAGGTATTCCCTGCGGTCGCGGGCGTGTTCCTCCATGGTCTGCCGTGCCCAGGCGGGCAGCGCACTCAACGAATCATAAGTGGGATTGTAGAAGACGAAGTTCACGCTGAGCTCGCGCCTCACGATCAACTGCTCCAGAAAAGCCGCCGCGCCGGGGCCCTTCACCTTCCCGACTTCCAGGGCGACCTCCAGTGGGGATATCTGTCCGAAATGGAGGTACGGACTGAGCCCTGAGGTATAGTCCAGTTCGGGATGGTTGGAGAGGAGGTGATAAAGGTCCAGCTTCTCACGGATGAAGGAGCGCAGCCTTGCCCGGGCCTCCGAGGTCCCGCCGGGGGGAATAAGCACCGGTTCGGGAGCCGGTGTGGCACGTACCTCTTCAGCCAGGCTAGCGGGGTCGGACAGGTCGACACCTTCCAGTTCAAACTGCGGGTTGCGGCGCTTGAGACGACGTTCGGAGAGTGGCACTAGGAAGGCGGGCAGCAGGCGCTTTATGCGGGGCCGGAGGGTGGCCGCAGAATACTCCTCCTTGCGTGAGGCCGTCTCCACGGGAACCACGACGTCGCTCTCCACCTGGAAGACGGGGCAGGGCGAGCGTCGAACCAGCCATTCCCTCCATTCCCGCTGTCCGCAAAGATACCCCCGGTCCACGACCACCAGGGAGGCCTCCCCGGCCAGCTGCAGGGCTCCCTTTTCCGGGGAGACCTTGCGGACCACGAACTGCGCTCCCCGTTCGGAGAGGGCCTCGCCCACCTCCCGCAACCCCTCCAACATGAACAGGTAATGGCGACGGTTGGCCCCGGGGTATCTCGCGGTTATCCCGAAGAACACCACCAGGGGCAGGCCCAGCTCGTTGGCCCTCTCCACGGCGAATTCCAAGGCGTGGTTGTAGACGGTGCGCTGGGAAGCCTGCATCCAGTAGAGCACGTAGCGTCCCGCCGCCGGGGTCCCTCCCCTCAGCACCTTGACCCTTTCGGATTGAATCATGCTCTCGGAAACCCCCTTTCCAAGTTTTCCGCCCGAGTACGCGTCTTTTTATCGCCGCGGAGATTTAAGGCATGAGAAGCACGTGGGGGGTTTCGGATCCAGCTCCTGCGGTCTTGTCCTGCCCCACGTCTTAAGGATCCTCGTGCACACAGGGCCCCTCAGCGCGGCCTTGCCTTTCACGTTGTGTACGTTCGAGGTGTTCTCGCGCCGCCTTTACGTTTGACTTTACAGCTTCACAGATCCCTCCCCTTCCCGGAGTCGCTGATCATGGCCAACCCCTCGGGGTAGGGCCGAAAAAAAGCCTGTTCAGCGAGGTATTTCTCCTCAAACCGGATTATCCATGAGTTCATTATATCCACCGGGACGCTCAGGGGGATCTTCCTCTCACGGTACCTTTGCAGGGCATCCAGGAAATAGGACTTTTCACGCGCGGTCAGCCTGTCGGAGAAATATCCCAAGGAGTGAAGGAGCACGTTTATGTTGGAGACGTAACGAGGAGGTCGGGACAGGGCCTTGCGGAGGTGTTCTCCGTAGACCTCGAACAGCTCCGCCGCACGTTTCCGCTCGGGGTTGGCCGCCAGCCTCCCCAGGGCCTTGAGCTCTGTCTGGTTGTAGGACATGAGCAGGAACTTGTGGCGGGAGTGGAAGTCCACCAAGGATGCCACGGTTCCCCTTCCCACCGCCTCGCGGAAGCGTGCCAGGGTGAATATGCGCACCAGGAAATGCTCCCGCAGGCGGAAGTTCTTGAGCCGGCCCTCGCTTTCCGTCGGCAGCAGCGGGAATCTGCGTTTGACCTCTCCCCCGAAAAAACCGGGTCCCTTGTCCACCGCCCCCGCTTCGCTCCTCCCGCTGGGGAAGATCTTCACGTCGCCTATCCCGCAGGAAGGGGAGCGCGCTTTCAGGATGAATCCCTCCACCTGCGGAAGCGATTCCAGGAAGCTGGCGCAGAAGGCGAGCATCTCCCCAGTCACGTCCCTCCCGGTAGCCGGTTGGACGAGCCGCAGGCCTCCCTTGCCGGTCTCGATATGTATGGGGTCGCGGGGTACGCCCAAGCCGATCTCCATCTCGGGGCAGACCGTTATGAAGCGCACGTGCGAGGACAAAAGGTCCACAAAGTCGTCCCGGACGATCTCGCCGTTCCAGCGGCAGGCCGCGAAGCCGAGGCATCTGCTGATCACAAGGACCGGTTTCGGGTTGCCGGACATGTGCGGGCTTCCTTTACCGATGTCCTGTGGAACGGTCTTGATGTCCGGTGCAGTTGAGGACCCTCGCCGGAGGGAGGCCGATTCCGTGGCTGGCCATCAGGCTATCACCACCCGGTTCTTGCCCTCCGCCTTAGCGCGGTACATGTTGGCATCGGCTCTTGCCACCAGCTTCTCCGGAGTGTCGGAGACCCCGGCTAGTATTCCGCCCACGGATACGGTGGCCCTGATTCGGTCTCCGCGCGCGGAAAACCAGGACTGCTCCACCAGGAGGCGGATTTTTTCGCCCACACGTTTAAGGTTTTCCGCGTCCACGTTTGTCACCAGTACGAGGAATTCCTCGCCGCCCCAGCGGCTCACCATGTCGAAAACGCGCAGGCTGCTGCGCAGCGTCGTGGCCACCACCCTGAGCAGCTCATCTCCGGTCTCGTGCCCGTACAGGTCGTTGATGACCTTGAAGTCGTCGAGATCGATGAAAAGGACCCCGAAACTCCATCCGTACCTTTCCAGCTCCTTCAGTCGCAGGTGGAGGTTCATCTCCGCGAATCTCCGGTTGCCGATACCGGTCAGGGGATCCATCAGGGAGAGCTTTCTCAACTCGCTTATGGTCTGGATGTATCCCAATAACTGGGAAGCGTTGCTGAAGGTCACCACGACGCCTTTCGCGCCCCTTGGCACTTCCCTCAGAGGGAAGATCTTCGTAAGCATGGGTATCCGGTAGCCCTTCTTGTGTCTCAGGAAGAGTATCTCCTCCCTTTCCTCGCCGTCGGTGAGGGCTTTGACCGAGGGGCAGAGGTCCACGTCACACAGCCGGTTCCCCAGCTCGTCGGTGTGTTCGAGCACGTCTTCCCGGCAGAAGCAGCCTATCACCTCGTCGCCGCTGTAACCGGTGAGCTCTTCCGCACCCCTGTTCCAGAAGGTTATCCGCCTGTCGGCGTCCAGAAAATAGACGCCGTCGCTTATGCTGTCCAGCAGGTTTCTGTAAAAATCAGCGCTGAAATCCATTGGCTTCCTTTTGACACATTTTCACCATCTTATTTTTACCCGATGTGGCGGAAGGATATTCTGATCCCGATCATGGGCGGCGGTCGAGGTCTTTTAGAGCGGCGAAAGAAACCCGTTTACTGCCAGGAGAATCATGTAGGACGCACTTCGCCACGCGGGAAATCACAGTTTTTCCAGGGCTCCGGTGGTCACATGGCCGACGTTGTTGGCCAGGTCGCCCACGCGCTCCAGGTTGCTTAGGGTGTCCAGAAAGACCACTCCTGCC
>NZ_JACVJJ010000005.1:0-3616 GCF_015711935.1 Candidatus Solincola tengchongensis | reverse complement strand
GGGTCTTCGGCGACCTGCGTTTCTTCGGCCACTACGAAGAGAGGCTCAGGGAGTTCGGCATCCCCGTGTACACCGACCTGCGCTCCTGCGTCCTGGCCCTGCGGGCCTATCTGCAGTACTCCCGTGCGGCCCGCGGCAACCGCGACTGAGCCGGTGCGGCCTGATTACCGGGAGACGTCATCGACCCGAAGGCCTTGCGCCCCTCATTCGGCGAGTGCGGCGTGCGCGGTCTGGAGGCGCCAACGCCCGATGATCGTGGCGCCACGGCCGCGCTCCCTTCGGCTGAGCGGGTAATAAGGGCTTTTTGGCCCTCCTCTATACCCGAAATTATGGTTTTCGGAAGGGAACTGCGAGCGCTGTTCAACGGGAAGCGGAGTTGTCAGGGCCGTCCGCTGTACAGGTATGGGGGAAGGACGCTCGTGCCGCCGGGTACCGGCATGGAAACGATCCCATATTGCCTGCCCGCTCAATATTCGAGGAATGAGCCCACCGTGTCGTGGCCTCCCACCATCCCGTTGAAGGAGAAGTACATGGGCCGCTCGGCCACGATGGGCGCGCCTGAGGTGACGCGGATGGAGACGTCGCCCCTGGCGCTGTCCTGCACCCCGATGCCCTCCGCATCACCGTGCACGGCCACCGTGTAGCGGGAGCGCGGCTTCACGGTCAGCTTCTTGCGGATGTTGGCCCCGTCCCCGCAGAGGTAGTCGATGACCACATCCGCCGGGTCGTCCATGGGGTTCTGCAGGCAGAGGAAGGTGTTGAACCCCGGGCGCGTGCAGCCTTCCGCGAAATACCACTGAGTGGAGGGGGAGGGAGCGCCCATGGCGTCGTGCCCTCCGTCCCACACGCCCGCATAGTTGAAGTATATGGGGCGCTCGGCCACCACGGGCAGATTGGAGGTCACCTTGATGGACACGTCGCCGTGGGGGCCGTCGTGGGTGCCGATGCCCAGCCCGTCCTGGTGCACGGCCACGGTGAAACGAGAGCCCGGCCTGATGTTCAACTGGCGTACGATCTCGGCCCCGTCACCGCACAGATACTCAACGGTCACCGCCGCGGACTGGGACCTGTCCGGGTTCTGCAGGCAAAGGTAGGTGTGGAAACCGGGGCGCGTGCACCCCTCGGCGAAGTACCATTCCTGACGCGGTGTGTCCGTGCCCATGACGTCATGCCCCCCGGCCCAGGTACCGTGGCTCCCGGAATAACGGTAATAGAGCGCCCGCTCGGCGATGACCCCCGAGCGGTCGGAGAACATCACCGTGCTCACGTCCTGTCCCTCCACGGAGCCGTTGACGTAAACCGTACAACGGGACCGTCCAGGGATGTTCACCACTTTGACCACGGATAAACCGCTTCCCAAAAGATAGCGGAGCTGGGCGGTGGCCGCCTCCGGGTTGGGGTTCATGAGCAGGACGAACTCCTGGAACCCGCTCCCCGTGTAGCCCTCCGCCAGGTAGGAGCGGCTGCGCACCTCGGAGGCCGACCACAGGTCGGGCACCTCCTGGTGGGGGTAGCAGGCGCGGTGGTCGGGGAAGCGGCGGAACATGGGCCAGGCGGCCAGCGAGGGGTTCCACTTGCCGCACTCGTAGCGGATGATACGCCCCGTCTCCCCGTCCACGCCGTTGGTCACCACCACGTCGGTCAGGCCGTCGGCGTCCAGGTCTCCCACCGCCGGGCAGCTGAACACGTTCTGGCCGGTATGCACCTCCAGCACCCGGTTGCCGGAGGGCTCGTAAGCGGCGAGGTGCTGCCCCTCGCCCATGATGACCTCCATATCCCCGTCCCCCTCGATGTCGGCGATGGCCGGGGAGCCCATCTTCTGGACGGCGAAGAGCCGGTTCTTCCATTTCTCCTTCCCGTCGTGCTCCCAGCAGTAGACCCAGGAGTCCATGGAGGCGCAGGCCACCTCGAAGTAGCCGTCTCCGTCCAGGTCGGCCACCGCCGGGGAGGAGAACACGTTGTCCCCCGTGTTCACCGGCCAGCCGGGGAGGTTCTCTCCCCGGTGGTTGAAGGCGTAGACGTGTTTACCGTCGGCATAGGAGAGGTAGGTGGGTTGGCCGGGATTGGTGTTCTGCCAGAAGAGGCCGGTGCCCACCACGATGTCCGGGAAGCCGTCGCGGTCCAGGTCGGCGATGGCCGGGGAGGACCATATCACCTGCGGCAGGGTCTTGGGGAACCCGGCCTTGATGGAGCCGTTCTCCTCGAAGACGTAGAGGAGGCCGCCCCGGGGCCAGGGCCAATAGGGGCCGCTCCAGCAGTCGGCCCCGATGACCACCTCGTCCTTCCCGTCCAGGTCGATGTCCCCGCAGGCCGGGGAGGACCAGATGGAGTCGTGGTTCTGGTACTGCCACATGAGGGGCCCCTCGTAGTGCCAGGCGGTGACGAAGGTCCCCCAGTTGCCCACCACGATCTCCAGGTTCCCGTCGCCGTCCAGGTCCCCGCTGGCGGGAGAGGGGAAGACCTCCCGGTAGCCGTAGGCCGTGCCGGCGAACTTGGGCCACCCCCATTGGGAGAGGGGCTGTCCCAGGTAGTTCAGCCCGTAGACGTAGCCGTTATGGCTCCCGAAGAATATCTCCAGGGTCCCGTTGCCGTCGCAGTCAACGGCCAGTGGGGTGGACTGGATGGTGGCCCCGGTGTTGTAAGCCCAGCGGATGTTGCCGTTCAGGTCAACGCAGTAAAAGACCCCGTTGTTGTTCCCCGCCAGTATCTCCTGGGTACCGTCCCCGTCTATGTCCGCTACGGTGGGGGAGGCGTGCTTGAACATGCTCCCCACGTCCAGGGCCCAGACCTGGGTCCACCCCGGCGGGTTGGCCGATGCCCGCCCGGAAGTGTCGTGGAAGAGGAGCAAAGGGGGCGATAGCCATGCTATGGCTAAAAATGCCGACATTAAGAACACGACCAGGATTGGGGAAAGGAACCCGGCGGCCCTCCCTGTCCTCATCTTCTCTCGCCTCCTCCTTATTCGCATCCCGTTATCGGACGAGCCGCTGAACGGCGCTATCGACGGCCCGACGCGAAGGTATGGCCTCGGAATCCGCGCCCTTTTCGGAACTGATGCGCCGCCCGGCCTTCACTCGCCTTCATTCCGCCTACGCCATATAGGGCGCTCACGCCGTATCGGGCGCCTTGGCCCTTTGCGGTGAGCCGGCGGTTTCAGGCGAACTTTATCCTGTCTCCGCGGCACTTCCTGCTTTTCTCGCGGGCGCGGGAGCACCGGCAAGCCTTCGAGATAGATTTCGTCCCCTTCAACGGGCGACTTGAGCAAGGGTCGCCGGCTGGCGGGTTTCCTTTCGCGGGTTTCAAAGAACAATGCATGCCGTGAACGAGCATGGACTTCACGCTTATTCTTGCCTTGCCGTGGGGTGCCGGGGCCGTCCCTTGCCCCCGTCGGGGGAAAGAGGACCAGCCGGTAGGAGGGCGCATGAGGCCGGAGCGGCGCTAACAAAGGCCAACTCAGTTCCTTCGCGGGGAGGTTATAGGAGGATCAAGGACGAGAGCGTTCAAGGGCCCTCCTTCACTCGTACATGTCATAATGGATGATATATTACGGTGTCGGTTTTCGTGCTTTAAAGATTGATCGAATGGGTGGTCACTACAAGGATGAGATCCGCTCCGA
>NZ_JACVJJ010000004.1:0-3318 GCF_015711935.1 Candidatus Solincola tengchongensis | reverse complement strand
GGAGCAGAGGGAATAGAACACCGCGCTCCCGGCCAGCGCCAGCCACAGGCCCCAACCCGTGCCCGCCAGCGCCTGTCCCGGCGAAAGGCCCGGCGCCCTATGGTAGCCCAGGCCAGCGATGACCCGCAGGCCCAGAAAGACCATCACGGTCAGGAGCGCCAGGAGGGACATGACCCTCATGGCTCCCACCCATTTTTTGGGCTGCACCATCCCCAGGGCCAGAAGGGCGTCACAACCCGCCACCAGCGTGGCCAGGCCGGAAAACAGCATCCCTTCCGGGAAGGAGATCCCCGCCATGCTGCGCAGGGGGTTGAGGGCCTTTCCTATCCAGGGGAACAGGGTGGAGACGACCAGCAGCGCGGCCAGGGCGGGGATGTAGAAGGCCAGCCGCCTCGCTCTGCCGGGGAAGGCGAACTCGCCGGAATCCGCTACCCATTGCCCCCGGGCCAGCGGATCTTCGTGCAGCGCAGCGGCGGTAAAGGGTCGGGCGCGAACCTCGCTTCCCGCCGCGCTTTCCCCTTTCCCGCTCCGGGAAAGGTCCTCCCGAGAACTGTAATTGTCATATACTGGTAAATAGGTCCGGGGTCCGGCTTCCGCGGCCGCGGTGCCGACCGCCGCCGTCACGGCCTCCGCCTTACCGCTGCCCGATTCCTCCAGGGGATGGTCGGAATAGATGCGGCTGATGAGCTCTTTCCACCCACGGTCACGGCGGAAGTCATATCCACCTCCGGGCGCATCCAGGTCCAGCCGCACCTCTCGCGCCGCCTCCAGCTCGCTCATAAGGGCCCGCTTCTTGTCGAAGGGCTCCTTCTCGCCAGATTCCATCCCCAACTCCGAGCGCACCTTCATGAGGTCGGCCTTGAGCTCGTCCATGCTCCCGTACCGCAGCGAGGGTTCCTTTTGGAGGGCTCGGTGGACGGCTCGCTCCAGGGTGGGCGGAAGGCCCTCGACTAACTCGGACAGGGATCGCGGTTCCTCGGTGGCCACGCGGTAGATAATGGCAAAATCGTTCTCCGCATCGAAGGGCCGCTGCCCGGAGAGCATCTCGTACATGGTGACCCCAAGGGCGAAGATGTCCACCCTGTAGTCGTAAGGCCTGCCCAATATGACCTCCGGCGCGATGTAGTTGGGAGTGCCCATGATGACGTCGGTGTGGGTGCGGTCGCTCACCCGTATCATCTTGGCGATACCGAAATCCGCAACCTTGATGTTCCCGTTCTGGAGGACGAAGATGTTGTCGGGTTTCACGTCGCGATGGACGATGCCCTGCCGGTGCGCGTATCCCAGGGCCTCACAGACCATGGGGGCGATGCTCATGACCTCCTCGGGTGAAAGGCGGCGCTCCGTCAGCACCTCCCGCATGGTCTTGCCCTCCAGGTACTCCATGACTATGAACTGGCGGTCCCCCGAGAGGATGATGTCGTGCACGGTGAGGATGTGCGGGTGGGTCAGCCTTGCCGCCGCCTTGGCCTCCTGGCGGAACCTCTCCCGCACCTCGGCCTTCTCCTCATCACTCAGGTAATCGGGGACGCTCAGTTCCTTAAGGGCCACATCCCTCTCCAGGAGCGTGTCATGGGCCAGGTACACCCGGCCCATGGCCCCCCGCCCTATCTCCCTCAAGATGCGGTATCGTTCCTCCATCGCTCCACCCGGAACGCTAACGGACAAGTCCGGCTTTCTCGCGCCGGGAAGGACCCCGAACCCTTCCCGTCGACATTATTCTATCGACACCACCCGCCCCGTACCTTATAACCGGGCAGCGCGGAACGCGCCCGTTCAAAGAAAAAGGCACCCCGTCCGGCCGAGGTTGCAAGACCCGGCCGGAGGGGGCACCGCATCCCTCAGGCCCGGAAGACGAGCTTCAGCGTTCCCATGTAGATCTCGTCCCCGTCCGCCAGAGGCCGCGGTTCGAAGGCCTCCAGCTTCTCCCCGTTGACGTGGGTGTAATTGGTGGAGGCGAGATCCATGATGTAATAGCGCCCTCCCCCCAGGCGGGTGATCTTGGCGTGCCTCCTTGAGACCCCGGCATCCAGCGCCCCGAAAGGCGCGAGGTCGATGTCCGGGAAGGAGTGGGTGGCCGGATCCGACCTGCCCAGGGTGTATTCCGCTCTCTCTTCCAGGCTGAACACCTGGCCCGAATTCTCGAGCTCCAACTTGGCCATATCGCTATTTTACCAGCATCGCGCCGAAGGAGGGCACTGGAAACGCCCTCTCGTCAGTAATGTATCTCCATCGCCCGCGGGGGACAGGCCCTTACGCAGAGCTCGCAGGCCACGCAGTCGTCCTCCGCGAACCTCACCTCCCACGTCTCCCGGTCCAGCCTCAGCGCCTCCGTCGGGCATACCGCCAGGCAGGCCCCGCAATGCGTGCACCGCTCCTCGTTTCGCCTGACGTCCTGGGAGAGGGGCTGGATCTCCACGCCGCAGGAGCGGAGGTACTCCAGACCGCGGTCGTAATCCGCCTCCTCCCCGGTCACCTCCAGAACCAGAAGGCCTTCCTCGCGAGGGGTGATGGAGGCCTTGAGAATGTTGAAGTCCAGGTTGTAATCCCGCACCAACTTGCTCACTATTGGCTTGTCCACCTGCTCGTGGGGAAAGTGCAGTACTATTTTGTGTCGCACCATTCAGCCCACCCCCTTATCCCTCGCCGCGCAGGGAAGGAGCTCCACAGGCTCGCTGAGAAAGAACCTCCCCTCACATATCCAACCCTTCAGGGTCTCGGCTATCTCCCTCGCCCTGCTGTAGCTGGACAGCGGAGCGGTGGGAACCTCTTTGCCCTCCACCACGATGCGCCCGCTCTTCAACTCCGCGTAGGTGACCTCCCCCAGCACGCGTCCCGTTCCCTGGGGATAATCCACGGAGTAGTCCACCACCGGGGCCTTGAGGTCGGAATCGCGCACCGCGGCGTGTCGCACCACCTCCTCGTCAAGCACCGGAATGGGGATGCCGATGCCCACCGCCAGAGTGGCCCCATAACCGAGGATGGAATACCCGGTCAGGTAACGCGGTTTCATCCCACGCAGGTCTCCGATGACGGCGATGGTCCCTGCGGGACGGGTGGGCGTGCCGTTGGCGGCGCGGGGCACGTCGGTGTTGTGCTGCGTGCCGTGCCAGGCCACGTAACCCACGCCCCCGCCCAGGAAGATGCGCGTCCCGACGCCGATGGTGCGGAACAGGGGATCATTGAGCAGCGGCGAGAGCTGGCCCGCGCTGCAGTAGTTGGCGTTCCCCAGGTTGGGCCGCAGCACCCCCATGTAGGTGTAGATGACCCGGTCGGAGAGGTTCACGGCCACGTTGTAGTTCTGGTAGGCGTTGCGCG
>NZ_JACVJJ010000003.1:0-2697 GCF_015711935.1 Candidatus Solincola tengchongensis | reverse complement strand
CATCTTTTAAAATTGATTGGAACCCCTTGGGAATGAAAAGGGTGTGGTGTATGCATGGAGAAGGCGAGCAAGCTGTGGCGCCTGCTCAAGGTCTTCACCCTGATAGAGGGAAAGCCGGGCATCGGGGCCGCGGAGCTGGCGGAGCGCTGTGAGACATCCCTGCGCACGGTCTACCGTGACGTCTACCTCCTCAAGCTGGCGGGAATCCCCATCTATTACCAGAAAGGCTACCGCATAGCCCCCGGTTTCTTCCTGCCCCCGGTGCAGTTCGACCTCACGGAGATGCTCTCCCTGGCCATGGGGGCCGAGCTCCTCTCCCGCCAGAAAGGGACCCCCTTCCAGCGCGGCGTGGAGAGCGCCATGGAGAAGATCTACGCCGCCATCCCTCCCGGCATCCGGGAAGCCGTGGAGCGGGAGTCGGTGCACTTCACCCCCGCCTGGGAGCCCACCGTGGACTACGCCAGGCGCCTTCCAGTACTGGACACGCTGGAGAAGGGGGTGGAGGAGGAGCGCTCCGTTGCCATCTCCTACCACTCCCTCTCCCGGGACGAGGTCACCCGGCGCAAGGTGGACCCCTACGGTTTCCTCTTCCGGAGCAACGCCTGGTACCTGGTCGGCTACTGCCACCTGCGTGGGGAGATAAAGATATTCAAGGTGGACCGCATCCTGGAGGCGGAGCTTTTGGGGGACAGGTTCCAGCTCCCCGAGGACTTCAGCATCCGCGAGTACATGGGCGATGCCTGGCAGGTCCTGCGCGGCGAGCCCCGCGAGGTGGAGATCAGGTTCAGCCCCCAGGTGGCTCCCTACGTCAAGGAGAGCATCTGGCACTTCAGCCAGCGCTGCCGCGATTGCGAGGACGGAAGCGCCGTGCTCTCCTTCCGGGTGAGCGGGCTCACCGAGATATGCTCCTGGCTCATGGCCTTCGGCGGCGAGGCCGAGGTGCTGCGCCCTCCCGAGCTCAAGGAGATGCTCCTGGAGCGGGCCCGGGGCATAGTGGAGAAATATTCATCATGAGTTGACTGCCATACAGTTGGCAGTCTTCAGATGAAAAATCTCAAGACCGTTTCCTCAGACTGCCAGAGTGCTGGCAGCCCACCCCCTCATAATCAAATTCGCCGTCTGTGACTGGGCATCGGGCGGTCAAGAGGCGCGGCCGAGTTGACGGCCTCGCTTCCGCCGCCCGAGCTCCGGAATATGCGATGAGGTGCTGACCTCTCGGTTCGTGCCCGCGCGCCCTCAGGGATGGCGGCACGGCGCCGATCTGCACAGTCGTCTCGGGAGGCTTCTGAAGCGGCCTCCCGAGGGAGAAATACCGAAGGGGGTGTGAGGACATGTCCGGCGGGACTTCTATCCCCGGGGAGAGGAAGACATGGGTGGCCTACCTGCTCTGGCCTACCCTGGTGGGACATCGCTGGTACGTGGGGAAGGTTTCACCTGTCTATACCTTGACTCTGGGATATTTCGGGATCATGTGGTTCGCCGACCTCTTCCGCATCCCGGTCATGGTGAGGGAGTACAATTCCTATCTCTATCAGAGGCGCGCGGCTCAGGTAACGGAAGCAAGATCGCCTTCCTCAGATGTCATATTCACCAAGGTCTTCGGAGTTACCAAGGGGGAAGACCGGCAGGTTCTCATAGCCTCTCTTAAGGCCGGAGAAGAACTTGTCCTCGAAAGAGACAGAGAGAACGAGTTCGACAAGAACGCGATAAAGGTCCTCAATAAAGAGGGTGAGCAGCTGGGGTGGATAAACAGAGAATTGGCCGCTGAGTTGGCCCCGGAACTGGATGCCGGCAGGGAATTTAAAGCCCTTGTTACCGAGGTCACCGGTGGGACCGAAGACAAGCCCACTCTTGGTTGCAATATCTGTTTATTGAGACTGGGAGAGTCTTCGAAACCCCTTACTACGGCCGAAAGGGTCGAAACCCCCACCGAGAAAACCCTCCGTTGGGCGGAACCCACCATAGGCGTCATGGAGCAGCTGGCTCGGACCTGGGACAGGGTCCGTGCGAAGTGGGCCTCGTCCAAGAAATTCAAGGTTTTGACCGTCGCCGCCGCGATCCTGGTGATTGTCGCCTTGTTGTCCGCTATTGTCGGCAAGAACGGCGGGGAGGAGACGCAAACCTCAGCCGGGGTGACGGCGGAAACGGAAGAGAAGGAATTGAACGTCTCTTTAAAGACCCCTTCCGGACTCACGTTGAACTCCCCCTCCTTCACCATCGAGGGGCTCACCGAGCCGGGGGCGAGCGTCATGGTGCTCGGCTGCGCCAATGGCCCCATCTGCGCCCAAGCCGATGAGGATGGGAGGTTCAGCGCCGACCTGACCCTGCGCGAGGGCACCAACCTCCTGACCGTGACCGCCGAAAAGGAAGGCAGGAGAGGTTCGGCGAGTTGCTCCCTGGCCTACCAGCTTGACGAGGCATCCTACAAAGCGCAGTGCAAGGCCATCGAGTTCAAGGTCCTCAACAAGAACCCGGAGGCCTATAAGGGGCAGAAGTACTTCGCCACCGGCCAGGTGGTCCAGATAATGGAAGATCTCGGGACCACGGACATCCGCCTGAACGTGACCCGGGACCAGTGGGGCTACTGGGACGACACCATATACGTGACTTACATGGGTACCGTGCCCGCTTATGAGGACTCCATCATCAGAATGTGGGGGGAGATCAAGGGCTCCTATACCTACACCTCGGTGGCGG
>NZ_JACVJJ010000002.1:0-5447 GCF_015711935.1 Candidatus Solincola tengchongensis | reverse complement strand
CCTCATAACGTCTTCCTTGACAACCCAATAAGGAATATCCCCAGGGCACAAGAGCTGATGGCCTATGTGCCGTCATGTCCTTTTGCCCTTGGTTTGCGATACCGGAGGAAGACGTCGGTGATTTGTCCTCTCCTCCGGATGGAAGGAGTGGAACTTTATCCTGGGGAGCGAAAATTTACAGAAGATTGTGGGCTTTACTCTTGCAGGAAGCCCTTGGGGCCCCTGGCGGGAGCAGGCGCTTAAAGGGCTTTTTCCTTTGAAAAGTTGAGAAAAATCTTTAGCTATGAGCTCGCCGGCATATCGGCAGGCAAAACCCCGCAAGGAGCAGTATGGGTGGATTCGAAACCGACAACGTTTCACGCAGAAGCTCTTCCCGGCGGCTCGGGGTTCTGCCCTGCAGGCGCGGATTCCGCTGAAACGGGTGGAGTGGGCTCTCTAAATCCCGTATTTCCTTTTCAGGAGCGCTTGAGCGCCCCCGGGCGCACAGGAGATAAGGTCTTTATACGTCCTTTCCACCGTCCTCGAGAATTCCTCGTTTATCCTCTCGGACAATGCGCCGACATCCCAGCTCGCCAGGCGAAGGGATGAGTATTCCCCCCTCTTTATCCTGTCCCCTGGAACGATTATCCATCCTTCGGCAATGTAATGCGGGCGGAAAAGAAAGGCGAAATAAGGCTCATAGCCGTCCACTTCGTGCCTGGTTCTCAACCCTTCCACGTCCTTTTCCGCGATACTCACCCTCTCTCCCTGACATGTCTTTACCTCAAAAGACATCTTTCGGCCACTCTTCTCGCAGAGGACGTCTATGTCCACCCCCTGAACGGCACGTTCCTCGGCCAGCCTGTAACCGAGCTCCGTGAAGGTGAGCGCCAGGAGCTTCTGGACCACCTTTCCGAATTCCTTTCCGTGCCGCTCGCGGATCTCCTCGAGCTTCCTCTCCGCGCTGAAGGTCAGGCCCATCCCCGAGCCACCTCATTCCCGCATAATGCTGGGTCCGCTTTGAGGATCCCACTCCCCCAGCCGGTAGACTACCTTGGCCCTGGAGACCTCCTCCTGTAAGGATTGGAGCAACTCCCCGTCCATGGTAGCCAGAAGCACCTGCCTTTCCGTCGAGACCTTATCGATAAGCCTTGCCAGCCGGCGCTTCTGCTCCGCGTCCAGGCTCTGGGACGGGTCGTCGAGGATGATGAAGCAGGGTCCACCCTCGCGGGAGGCGCTCCCCCCAAGGGCAAGGAAGATGCTGAGGGCAGCGCAGTTCATGTCCCCCTGGTTGAAGAAACTGACCACCTTTTCCGCGTCCCCGTCGCTCGATGCGTACACCTCGTCGTCATCGGGGTTGATGGTTATACTCTCGAAGTCGGGCCTCTCCACCAAAATACGGTAGTATTCCCTGATGCGCTCCCCCGCCTCCTCCAGTCTCTCGCGCACTTTTTCCCTAAGCGCTGCCTCCACCGAGTCCCTCGCCTTCTCCACTCCGTCCAGCATGAGGTTGAGCCTGTCGCGGGCTTCGTTCATCGATCTCCACTCCGGAGAAGAGGATATGGCGCGAATGACCTCTATCTTCTTTTTGGCGTCCAGAGCCTCATAGACGATGCCCGCCTGCTCCAGCATCTCTTCCGCAGAGGCGATGCCTTCGTTGTAGCGCTCGAGGACTTTTCTGGCCTCATCAAGCCCCTTCTCGATTTCCATCAACCTATCCCTCACCATCTTCCTCACGTCGTCGGCATCGGTGATGGTGCTCCCCAGCATCTCTCCGATACTCTCCCGCAGCGACCTGGCTTTCCCCTCGGACTCGGGGATCCTGCGCTCCACCAATTCCTCAAGCCGCCTTATGTCCCCCTCCAGACCTTTTACCTTTTTCGACAAATCCTCGCTTTCCTTTCCGAGGCCCTCCACCTCCTCGCCCATCTCCTCCCGCACGGCTCGGAGGCGCTCCATGAGACTCTCCGGAACGACCTCCTGTTCACAGGCGGGGCACGGTATACGAGAGCTCTTGTCCTCCAATTCTGACAGATAATCGATTGTCGCCGAGACCACGGGGAGGCGCGCGTTTATCCTTCTTAAGCGCTGATCTAACTCCTTCCGCCTGGCGATGTACTCCTCCTTGCGAGCGCGGAGGACCTCCAGGTCCCCACTACTCTCGAGTTCTTCTTTCTCCCTTTTCAGATCCTCCAGTTCCTTTGCCGCGCTCTCGTATTCGGATATGGCCCTGTTAAGCCGCTCGCGCAGATCTATCAGGCCACGCTGGGAAACCGTTCCAGGGTTTTCCCCGCGAAGCCTCCGGATGACCTCCTTCGCCCGCCTCTCATAATCCGCAAAATCCTCCGTGCCCCCCGCCGCTTTTAACTCCGGGGCACCGATACCCGCTTCCCGAGCGAGGGAACCCAGAAGGTCGGCAGCCTTCGCGGACAGATCGACGATCGTCTCTTCCGTGAAGCTGTCTCCCTTCAAACCCTTTTCTACGCCTTTCTCGCGCAGGGCTTCGATCCTTTCTTCGTAAGACCTCGACCTGGCCTCGAGTTCACGCTCCAGTTCCCGGTATATTTGCTCCGTTCTCTTCTCGTAATCTCTTACCCTTATCCTTTTCAGCGATTCGTAAAGAGTACGCAGGTCGGAGATGCCCAGCAAACGGTCGAGCGCCGCCCTGCGAACCGACGGTTCGCTCACCACGATATCCCGGATCACTTCCTGGTGGAGATATACAAGGCTCATAAAATCCCGGGCTTCCAATCCCAGGAACTTCCAGAGATCCACATCCTCCTCGTGCTCGTTGCCTTTCTCGTCCACAAAGGAAAACGCTTCGGTCTTCTTCCTGCCCGTTTTGCTTGATTTCCTCGTGACGGCGATCTCCCCTTCCTGCGACGACATGACCAGCTTCACGCGAGCCGATTCGCACGCGCGGTTCACGACCAGCCACCCTCTCTTGCGTTCGACGATACCGGTTGCGCCCTTGCCGGTTACCTCCTTCCCGTACAACGCCCACTCTATGGCGTTCAGGGTGCTGCTCTTCCCGCTGCGGTTCCCTCCGAAGAGGATGGTCACGGGCGCGGTGAGGTCCAGGGTCCTCTCCTCATCCCCGTACCCGCGAAAGCCCTTTATGCTGACCTCCTTGAGTCGCAAACCTTGAGCCATTCAAACCACCCGCCTTATATCGTTTCCCTGATTTCGTCCGCTAATTTCTCGATCTCCCGCAAGGCGGCGTCGAGCCGCTCCTTCACCTTGTCGACCACCCCTTCGGACAGACCTTCCTCGAGGCCCCTGTAGGCATCGTCGATTATCCGGAAGGCCAGCTCGGCGGTTTCCGGGTCCCCCGCGATTTCCCTTACCTTCTCCCTTACAAACTCTTTCTCTTCCATACGCCCATTGCCCCCTTGCTCGAAGAACATTCACACCATATGCGATCTTATGTTAAAAGCAGGCACTGACATCCTAATAATGCCCGGGGGAAAGCCGGTTCCTAAGGCCGGGGGTCGTAAGAGTCGAGTGACAGACGAGGCCGTAATGCGGGAAACCTATGGTGGTGATTGCAAAAGCCCGAAGTCATGGAAGCCAAACAGGAGGGTAAAGAGATCAGGAGTGGCGTCCTCTTAAGATCGCGAAATTACGGATACTCCGTGCAGTGAATAATACGAGGAGGGCGCGAAAATCAAGAGTTGCGTATCCGGGAAAAGAGCCACATACAATCGGCAGCCGGCAATTGAATAAGGGGTCGAAGGGCATCGGGCAAACACAACATCTTCGGGTATTGAGGTCTATACCTCTCTGCTTAGAAGTAACGACAACCGACAAAGTGAGTGGTGTATATGTACCGTTTATGCTCACCCTGCGAGAGGGAGCAAAGAAACGACCTACAGCAATGGAGAGGTTTTCTAGGATAGAAGAAGAATATCATCTCGGCGGGTTACAGACGCTGCAGGGCTCATAGCCGCGGGCCTTGGCCTCCGCCAATGATATGGGTATCTTGCTCTTGCTCAGGGAGCGGCAGCCGTCGCGATGATATTTCTCCCCGGTTTTCGTTATGTAGACGATTATGTCCCCACTCGACGTACCCGCCTGGGTGGTCGTGGAAGGCTGGGTAGAAGTGGCCCACAGGCCCAAGCTGTTGTTTCTCGCCTGGGCCTCCAGGGAGACGAAGTAATCGGCGTACTTCACGTCCGGGGGGTAGGTGGCGGCGTTGGCATATCCCTTGGCCACCAGCTCGGCGTTGACGAAGAGGCTCCCCACGTAGACGTAGCGGAGGAGCCTCCCGTACCTGTCCCTCTCGCTTATGTCCCTCTCCAGCCGGACCTCCTTTCCGGAGACCAGGGAGGAGTTGAAGGCTCTGGCCTCGGAGGCATAGGGCTGCCCTGCCTCCGGAGTGTTGATGCCGATGTAGCGCAAGGCTTCCATCCGGCCATCGGGGAATTTCACCTTGATGGTGTCCCCGTCGACGACCTCTACGACCGTGGCATATTCCCCCTCTTGCGCCTGTGGGGGCGTCTCTTCCTGCACCCTTTGGGGTTGGCTTACGGGCGTTCCCTGCTGATCTATGGAGGGGACATATGGTTTTTCCTCCTTCCCGCCACGGCCGGTGAGGGCGATGACCAAAACGAGGATGGAGATGATGAGAAGAAAATAAGCGAAAAACCTCTTGATGGCGGATTTCCCCTTCACGGCCTTCCACCTACCCTAAATCAAGGATATCTTCACCCCCGAGTAATAACAACTCCGCCGATTTATCCGACGTACCGTCAGCTCGCTTTCCTTTGGAATAGACTTTCTTCTCCGTACCCTGTTTCGCCCCGACTCCAATAGCCGGTCACCTACCCCACTCCCGGCATGGCCAGGCACCTTTGGAAAGGAGACCCCTTTTCCGAAAGTAAGAGGCTTGAAAGCGGAAGGCAGAATAAGAAGAGGCCAAGGAGCGAACCTCCCTGTCATGCTTGGCGGATATAATTTGATTGAAAGGGTGGTCGCCATGGCGAGGAGAAAGAGCTTCACCTCCATGCTCTACAGGCTGGCCAGGCTGAGCCGAGACTTCCAGGTAGTAGCTAGCGGGAGCCCCAGGAAGATTGCCCGGCGGGCGAGGAACAAGCTCATCGGGCGCAAGTTTTTGCGGAAGATATGGTGAACCTGCTCGACAACCCCAGAGGTTGTGGTGTTTTGCGGCAAGGGTCATGTCACGACAAAAAAACCACATCTGGAAGCACCGGCTTTTCGTCTGGAAGGGGGTCCAGGGCTCCCTCCGCGACCTGTCAATATAAAACCAGGCCGAGAGATATGCCCTCTGACCTGGTCTTTTGCTGGTGGGCCCTGTAGGACTCGAACCTACGACCCGCGGATTATGAGTCCGCTGCTCTGCCAACTGAGCTAAGGGCCCCTCCCTCTCTCGAAAAAAATTATAGCACAACGGTCCTAGACAGAAGCGTGCGTCCCCTCCCAGATATACTCCTTTTCGACCCCTCGCG
>NZ_JACVJJ010000001.1:0-3667 GCF_015711935.1 Candidatus Solincola tengchongensis | reverse complement strand
ATAGCGAAAGCGGACGAGGCGGGAGAGCTCCGGGGTCACCCGGAAGCAGCTTTCCCCATTGGACCTGCATTTCCGGAAATACTTGAACTTCCACTGCGCGGGGACGTCCCTGAGCTGCTCCTCGCGATAGAGGCCTTCTTTGGCTTTGGAGAGGGCACGTAGGGATATGTCGGTGGCCAGTATGAGGACGTCCTTTTGGTCCACGCCGTCCAGGTATTCCCGCAGATAAACGGCCAGGGAGTAAGGTTCCTCGCCGCTTGAGCACCCTGCGCTCCAGAGCCTTATCCTCTCGAAGCCCGATGCGTTGAGCCAGGGGAAGACCTCGTCGCGCAGGAAATCGAAGTGTTCCCTTTCCCGGAAGAGGCGGGTGAAGTTCGTTGTCAGAAGGTCAACCATGGTACGTATCTCCTCCGGGTTTTCCTCGAGGTAGATCAGGTATTCCTTGAAGCCCGAGAGCCCGAGGGCGCGCAGTCTTTTCCGGAGCCGGTTCTGCACCAGCAGTTTCTTCCCCTCGTGGAGGTTCAGGCGCGCCGCCTCGTAGGCCAAGGTGCTTATGCGGAGAAACTCCTCGCGCTCGAGCTCGTAGTCCTGGAACAAGGGAGCCTGCTGTACGGGCTGGGCCCTTCCCGCCATGACGACCTCTTTCTCCCTCGATCTTCGCCGCTTTATCCCGTCCGTAAGGCGTTCCTTTACCTAACGCCAGCGTGGCTCGCCCCTCAGAACCCCGCGAAGTCCTCCAGGGGGAGGACCTCCTCCGGGGAGAGCTCCGTGCGGGCCGATTTCCCGTCCCCGCCGGTGAGGGAGGCTTTCTGGGTCACGGGGACCTTCTTCTTCCGCGGGGCCTGGGCCCGGACCGACGGCGGGGCCTCCAACCCTCCCCTGAGGCGGAAGGTGGAGACCATCTCCTGCAGCTGGGAGGCCTGGGCGGCCAGCTCCTCGGAGGCCGAGGCGGCCTCCTCGGCGGCGGCGGCGTTCTGCTGCGTGACCTTGTCCATCTCCCCCATGGCCTGGTTGACCTGCTCGATGCCCTGCATCTGCTCCCGGGCGGCGGCGGCGATCTCCCCCACCAGGTTGTAGACCTTCTCGAAGGAGGAGTTGATCTCGGAGAGCACCTCGGCCACCTCGGCGGAGACCTGCACCCCTCCCTCGGCGCTGGAGAGGGACTGCTCGATCAGGGCGGCGGTGCTCTTGGCCGCCTCCGCCGATCTCATGGCCAGGTTGCGCACCTCCTCGGCCACCACGGCGAAGCCCCTTCCGGCCTCCCCGGCCCTCGCGGCCTCCACGGCGGCGTTCAGGGCCAGGAGGTTGGTCTGGAAGGCGATCTCGTCTATGGTCTTGATGATCTTGGCCGTCTCGTCGGAGGAGGCCTTGATGTCCGAGATGGCCGCGTTCATCCTGGAGACCGCCTCCTCGGCGCGGTCGGCGGAGGCCTTGGCCTCCTGGGCCAGCTTGCGGGCCTCCTCGGCGCTCTCGGCGTTCTGGCGGCTCATGCCCGCTATCTCCTCCACCGAGGCGGTGACCTCCTCCAGGGAGGAGGCCTGCTCCGAGGCCCCCTGGGCCAGGGACTGGGAGGAGTCGGAGATCTGCTCCGAGGCCCCGGCGGTCTGGGCGGCGGCCTCCCTCACCTGGGAGAGGGCCTGGTTGAGGTTCTCGATCATGGCCCGGAAGGCGATGCCGAAGGCGTCCTTCTCCGAGAGGGGCCTCACCTCCTGGTCCAGCTCCCGCACGGCGATCTTGCCCGCCACATCGGCCATGTCCTTGAGGTAACCGATGAGGCGGTCCAACGACTCCTTGATGGCCAGGTAGGATTCCCTGACCGCCTCGGTGTCCTCGTCCCCTTCCTCCACCTCGTAGGAGGTGCTCCGACCGCCCAGGGACAGGGACTCCATGGCCGTGCTGCGCTTCTCCGTCTCCCCGGCCGGGAACTCGCCGAGCTTCTTCGTTCTCCTCTCCTCGGCCTTTGCCTTGGTGAGGTCGGATATTAGCTCGAAGCAGGATTCGACCTCCCCTTCCGCTCCGGCTATGGGCAGAGCGTTGGCGTTTATGATCAGCTCCCTTCCGTCGAGTCTCATGGCGAACTCGCCTCCCGCGGACTGGCGGGATGCCAGGCATCTCTCTCCCACGCAGTCGGGGGTCCCGCATGCGCCGTGAGGGAAGACGTCGCGGCATCTCGAGCCCTTGACCTGGTCCAGGGTCCTGCCGATGAACTTGAGCCCTGCCGAGTTGATGTAACGGACGCGGCCCTCACGATCCACGGTGAAGGTGGGTGCGGGCCGGGATTCTATGTAGTTGGCGAAAAGATCGACGATGGAGTTCATCTCGCGCACCAGTCCGCGGTACTCCTCACCGACCGCGGAGGGGTCCTCACGGTGGAGCAGGTCGCCGTGGATCACGGCCTGATATATATTGCGGGCGGACGACTTAAGCCTTTCCAGGTTCCTGTTGATGAGATCGGTGAAGAGATAGGCGCCCACAAGCCCCGCAAGGGCCAGGAGTCCGAACACCAGGGCTATGGTGTTCCTCCAGGGGTTGACGGTCTCGGCGACGTCCTCGGTGTAGATACCGGTGCCCACGATCCATCCCCAGGGCTGAAAGGATTTGACATAGGAGGTCTTCTCCACGACGCGATTGGCGTCGTCCTTGTACTGCCAGAAGTAGTTGGCGAAACCCTCCCCGGAGTCCCGGCACACCTCCACCATCTTCAGGAAGAGCGCGTTGCCTTTGGGGTCCTTGTAATCCGAGAGGTCTGAGCCCTCCATCTCCGGCTTGAAGGGGTGCATCAACATCGTGGGCCGGAAATCGATGATGAAGAAATAGTCGTTCATCTCCGGTCCGTAGCGAAGCGACCTTATGGCCTCCTTGGCCCTGGATTGGGCTTCCTCCCTGGAGATCAAGCCCTTGCTTTCCAGATTATAGTAATGATCTAGTACGGACCATGCGGTCTGGGTCTCTTCCATGGTCTTCTGCCGCTTGGATTCAACGAGCTTGCCCCTGGCACTGGGGACCACCCACAGCAGATTCAGGGCCACCATGACCAGGAGAACGGCCGTGGCCAGAAGCAGTATCCTTCCCTTGGTGGTCTTTATAAAGCGGACTGCGGAATCCAGGAAACCGCTCTTCCTTTCCATCTTAGCCTCCTTCGCCTCTCCCGTATCCTGTCATCCACGGCGACGTCACGCTCTGTGCAGCAGAAAACGGCAATGCATCGCTACCGCTCAATGCCGCATGCCGTGGCTGCGGTGCCGCGGCGGGGTTGCGGCGTTAAGCCTCTACGGTCCTTACGCAGGATAATTCCGTTTTCGCGGGCATGAATCTGAAGAACGGGTGGTTTTCGAGGGGAATATCGGTTGATTCGCCGGCCATGGTTTTCTCCGCGTCGTGCAGCGGTAAGACATGCCGCAACCGCTTGCTGCAAGCTGGGCCTATTCACGGGAACGGCCTCCGCCGGGGCAAGACGAGGCTCGACGGCCGTGGGGGTACGGGAAGCGGCTCCCCGGAAACGGAGGGTGGGCCGAGACCGCGGGAATCCGGACACCTGGTCGTGGGCGTCGCGGGCTTGGGAGCACAGGCGGCCACCGCTGTGCCAGCCACCGCGGCTGCAGCGCTGGTCAGGAACTGACGCCGAGTCACGTACTTCTTCTGCTCCGTGCCAAACATGTTTGTTCCC